>JBCBZU010000457.1:0-2182 GCA_039815165.1 Pseudomonadota bacterium | reverse complement strand
TTCTCAGGGCTCTTTTTAACTGTAGCCCAACAATTTCAGATAGGCGGGTACTAAAGCCGCCGCGAATGGAGTAGATATCGACCAGGCGACTGGAGAGGTCACTTTTTTGCACAATGTGATGACGCGGTAGTTCGCGATTGGCAACCAATATCGGTTTTTCCAAAGCAAGCTGACTGCCCACGTAAATCGACCAGGGTTTGGTGCCATTACAGCTCACCTTTACCGAACTAAACTGCTTTAGGCGCTTATCTTTTAAGGCAAACGCCAATTTTTTGTCACACTGTGAAAGCCTGAGTCGACTGTCTATTGGTCGCAAGGTAATGTTGAGATTAGCGCTATCGGACAGTGTCAGTCTTTCTTCGGCGAGATTATAGAGAAAAGCCTTGGTCTGCTGAGTAATTTGCGCCACTGGCATAATATCGTCTGCCTGTACAAATGCTGCGTGTACGTAAAAAAATAACAAAAAAGTATAACTTTTCATGATTCTTCGCCTATGCTTAATTTGTGGCCTGGTTGATGCGGCCGGAGCAAGGGCTCCAATAGTTTGACGGTTTAAAGACCAATGCAAGTCATATGCCGCCCACTGTGTAAACGGGCGGTAATTGAATAAAGGTAGTGAGGGCATTTTACTATGGCCAGTGTATTAGAAGCGGTTAATCAGCGTACCCAGCTTGTTGGCCAGAACCGCCTGGAGCTGTTACTGTTTCGATTAAATGGCGAACAGCTCTACGGGATAAATGTGTTTAAAGTGAAAGAGGTGTTGCAGTGCCCAACACTCAATGAAATTCCGCAGCGTCACCAAGTGGTTCGGGGTGTTGCTCATATCCGCGGGGGCACTATTCCCATTTTAGATACCAATCTTGCGATTGGTAATCAAGGTGTTGAGAAGATTGAGGAAAGCTTCGTTATCATTACCGAGTACAATGGATCGACTCAGGGGTTTTTGGTTAGAGCCGTTGAGCGCATTATGAATATGAACTGGGAAGATATCCATCCGCCACCCCGAGGCGCAGGGCGAGAAAACTATTTGACCGCAGTAACCAAAGTTGACGAAAGTTTAGTTGAGATTATCGATGTAGAAAAAATTCTTGCCGAAGTGGCGCCACTTCAAGAGGGCATTAGCGATGGCGTATTTGAAGACGGCATTGCTGAAAAAGTCATACAGAAACATATACTTATTGTCGACGACTCTGCTATTGCCCGCAAGCAAATACAGCGTGTTGTGGAGCAGATGGGTATTCGCTGTACGCTTCGCAAAGACGGCCGCGAGGCCATTCAGTATCTTGAGAAGCTGTTAGAAGAAGGCAAAGATCCTACAGAAGAACTGGTGCTGATTATCTCCGACATAGAAATGCCAGAGATGGACGGCTACACCTTTACCGCAGAAGTACGTAATAATGAAAAACTGCGTGATTTACATATTATTCTCCATACTTCATTGAGCGGCGTATTTAACGAAGCAATGGTCAAGAAAGTCGGGGCTAATGATTTCCTCTCGAAATTTAACCCAGACTTACTCGCGACGCGTTTAAATGACAAGGTGCTGGAGATTACCGGCGAAAACCTGCTGGATCATGAAGCAGAGGACGAGTAATAAACCAGGATGACGCTTTCCAGATCCTACAAGCGGGTGTCCGCCCAGAACAGACGCTGTGAATGGTCAGCCTGGCCGCTAGCCGCCAGCACTGCACAGCAAAACCCTATTTTGACAGAGCGTTGGTCGCAAACTGTTGCTTGTCTGCTCACCTCTTTTTTATACAGATACTCGCTGGGCGCAGTGAAAAACCCAATTTTTAGAGATGCCCTTAAATTGCGCAGACGTTAACGAGAGCAACTCCATGGTCGATGCCCTGAACAATTTGTCAGAAAATGATGAAGAGTTTACTCATTTTTGTGATTTTCTCGAGAAAGCCAGCGGTATCACCATTGCACCCGGAAAATCCTATCTGGTGAGTGCCCGTATTCGGCAAATAATGGTGGATAACCAATTTGCCAATTTACAGCAGCTTGTCGATGCCTTAAAAGGCTACAATAATCGACTAAAACAAGACGTTATCGATGCAATGACCACCAACGAAACCTTTTGGTTTCGCGATAGCTACCCTTATGACTACTTTGTTAAAACGCTGTTGCCCCAATGGAATGCCGATAGTAATTTTGAACATCGCCCGGTAAAAATTTG
>JBCBZU010000192.1:0-4957 GCA_039815165.1 Pseudomonadota bacterium | reverse complement strand
TTTTTAGGATTATCAGCCTGGCCACGGAAAATAATATCGTCGGCACCGACGAAGGCATGGAGGTATATGCCTTTTACGACAAGGCAATTGATACCCAGCAACAAGCCGACAATATCCGCGACGCCATCCGCGACTTTCCCCTCTACCAGGGCAATTTAGTGGCCAAAGACGAAAGCGCCACCTTGATAGTGGTCGAGCTACTGGACGAAACCCAGGCCGAGCAAAGCTATATTGACCTGGTCAATGCGGTTGACGCACTAGAACGCCCCGACAATTTACAGCGACATATTGCCGGGGAAGGCGCAATTTCAGGCTACCTCGGCAGTTATATTGATGCCGATGCCCAGCGCTTAAATCCCATTGCTGCTGCCATTATCAGCGCAATTGTCTTTATCGCCTTTTTACGTATCAGCCCTGTGTTAATCGGTGGTGTGGTGATTGCCGCTGCGGTTGTTCTAACCTTGGGCACCATGGCCGCCTTTGGGATTCCCTTCTATGTCATTACCAATGCCTTGCCGCCGATTTTAATTGGTATCGCCGTCGCCGACAGCATTCATATTTACAATGACTATTTCGAGCGCCGGGCACTGTATCCGCAACAAGCCATTAACGATGCCATCGTTGCCAGTATGGAGGCCATGTGGCGGCCCATTACCTTAACCACCATTGCCGGTTTCACCGGACTTTATTTTGCGGCCTACATGCCCCCGTTTAAATTTTTTGGCTTATTTACCGCCCTGGGTGTTGCCGTGGCCTGGCTCTATTCACTGACCTTTTTACCCGCCGCCATGAGTGTATTAAAAACCGAGGCACAGCCTGGTTTAGCAAAAAAAATGCGTGCCCCTGGTCGCGATCACTTTGCCAAACTGATGCTACAGCTCGGCGGCTTTACCCAGCGCTTTCCCAACACGATTATTATTCTAGCCGCTGGCATTATGGCGCTGGGGCTTGGTGCGGCGAGTCGCTTAACGCTTAATGAAGACCGCATCACCACCTTCCATCCCTCAGAAGCCCTGTATCAGGCAGATCGCGCGATCAATCGCCGCTTTAACGGCACCCACTACCTGGATATTGTGATTGAAACCCCAGCGGTGGAAGATATCTTCGAACCCCAAGTGCTGGAAAAAATGCAGGCCCTACAGCGCTATGCGCAAACACTTGACTTGGTAGAGGGCTCAACCTCTATTGTGGACTATTTAAAACAGATCAACCGCGCGCTTAATGGAGGCAAGCCCGAAGACTATCGTCTGCCCCAGGACCGCGACTTAATCGCCCAATATTTTCTGCTCTACAGCGCCTCCGCCAGCCCCACTGATTTCGAGCAGCAAGTTGACTACGACTATCGCCTGGCCAATATCCGCGTGACATTAAGCAGTGGCGCCTATGCTGACAATAAAGTCGTTGTCGAAGCCCTTGCTGACTATATCGCACGAGAGTTTAACGATGACTTTGTCAGCGCTACCTTGAGCGGGCGGGTCAACTTAAATTACCACTGGATTAACGATTTGGGCCGCAGTCACTTCAGCGGGATGGCCATTGCACTATTATTAGTATGGCTGATGTCCTCACTACTGTTTCGCTCAAGCATTGCGGGTATTTTTGCACTACTGCCGGTAGCCACCAGTATTTTATTGGTTTACTCCACCATGGTTTTACTGTCCATTCCACTCGGCATTGGCACCGCCATGTTTGCCGCCGTGGCCATTGGCCTGGGCGTCGACTTTGCCATACACACCATTGATCGCCTGCGTTCACTCTACCGGCAAACGGGCGATATGGCGCTCACGCTGCAGCGCTTTTACCCCAGCACCGGGCGCGCCTTATTGTTTAATCTACTGGCCATTGGCCTGGGCTTTGGCGTGCTGATCACCAGCCAAGTACTGCCACTCAAACACTTTGGCACCATTGTCGCCATGTCAGTCACCAGCAGTTTTGTGGTTAGCATGACCTTGTTGCCCGCCCTGATTCAACGACTCAAACCTGAATTTATCACCGGCAAGCCAGACAAGCCGCAGCATGAACCCTCCGGTTCACTGCCCATCAAACTCTTACTGGGTATTGGCGCTATCGCGGTAATTGCCGTGTTAAGCCTCACCAATCAAGCCAGTGCCGACGAGCTGCCGGAGGGCCGATGGGTGATGCAGCAGGTCAACGCCGTCGATGAAGGTCTCCAGGTAACGCGCACTATCGCCATGACAATGATTGATCGCCGCGGTAAAACCCGTGAGCGGCAAACCTTGAGTTTCCGCAAATATTTTGGTGAGGATAAGCGTACCGTTTTGTTTTATGTCGCACCACAGAATGTAAAAAATACCGCCTTTCTCACCTATGATTATGCCGGCACTGACAAAGATGACGACCAGTGGTTATACCTGCCTGCCTTGCGCAAAGCGCGTCGTATCTCGGCCTCTGATCGCGGCGATTACTTTCTCGGTACCGACTTTAGCTATGAAGATATCAAAAACGAAGGCAAGGTTGAACTTGCCGATTACCACTATACAACCTTGGGCAGGGATATTGTCGACGGCAACACCCTACTCCATATCGAAGCCACGCCCATTGATAAAAAAGTCGCTAAAGCACTGGGTTACGGCAAAGTGCATTCGTGGATTGATACAGCCAACTGGATGACGGTTAAAGCAAAATACTGGGACACCCAGCTCAACCCCCTGAAAACACTGACTATTAACGACATACGCCAGGTAGACGGCATTTGGACCCGACATCAACTGGCTGTGGATAACCACAAAACCGGCCACCGCACCGAATTTCTATTTTCCGATGTCGACTACCGCACAGCCGTAGATGATCGAGTCTTTACCCGCCAAGCCTTAAGCAGAGGCCTGCCCCAGTGAATAGTGTGGTTTATTTTAGCGCTCTACTCGCGGTGATGGCCTCCAGCTTGACCATGACCTCCGGCTTTGCTATAGCCAATGAGCTAAGCGGCTTACTCAGCAGCCAAACAGCCTATGCAAGAGAACAAGATGAACTTCAGCAACAGGAATGGCTGGTGGATCTCGACTACAGGCGCAACTTACCGGGAGGTGGCCTGACCGCCATTCTACGCCTGCGCTGGGATAGCGTGGATACACTCAACCCACAAAGCGCACAACGGCCCGCGAGCTATTCCAATATCGGTGGCCCGCTGGTCACAGGAGCAGAGGGAATAGTGGACTTGCGCGAACTCTACTGGGAGCACGTCGGCAATAGCGTTTACTGGCGTATCGGCAAGCAACAAATAGTCTGGGGAGAAGCCGACGGCCTAACCTTATTAGATGTGATTAATCCCCAGAGTTTTCGCGAATTTATTGTCGACGACGCGGATGACTCCCGCATTTCCCTATGGATGCTCAATGCTGAAATCAATCTCAGCAATAGCGCCATACTGCAAGCACTGTGGATAGTGGATAGCTCCAGCCACGAGCTTGCACCTGCCTCCTCAGCCTTTGCGTTTACCAGCCCGTCGCAGGTGCCCGCGCCACCCGACGGTAGCAGGGTGATTGTCAATCAAGCGCAGGCACCCGCTACCAAGCTTGCGAACAGCGATATCGGACTGCGCTTTAGTGACTTTGTGTCGGACGGCATGGGCAGTTGGGATTATTCACTGAATTATTTATACCACTACGTGGATACACCCGTGGCGCGCTTGCGCCAGCAAGCCGATACCCTTGTTGTTGACCAGGACTATGAGCGTAGTCATTTACTGGGCGGCAGCCTGAGTACGGCCCGCAGCGACTGGACACTGCGGGCAGAATTCGCCTATGAGAGCAATCGCTTTCAGCGCACTACCGCCGCACTACCCGGAGTGGCTCAGGCCGATCAGTGGGGCTCGCTTATCGGGCTTGATTGGCAGGGCTGGAGCGATCAATTTATCTCTCTACAGTGGTTGCAAACCACCGTCAGCGGCGAGGCCAGTACGCTAATCAATGCAGCGCAGGAAGATACGCTCAGTTTTTTATGGGAGTCTACTTTCCTCAACGCCACAGTAAGCGCCCAGTGGTTACATATTCACTCTCTCGATTACCATGACGGAGTGGCTCAATTGCTGCTTCGTTACAACTATTCATCAGCGCTCGATCTCTACCTTGGTGCCGATATTTTCTATGGCGACAATGCCCAGCTATATGGCCAATTTGACCAAGCGGACCGATTGGCAATAGGCCTGCGTTTGGGTTTCTAAGGCAAAATACCCTTGCTGTTTTTCAAGAGCGATTGTTTAGGCAAGTACAACAACAATTTCAAAAGAGTATAACCAGTGCAATAAGTATGAAGGAGTATAACAAGTACAATAAGTATGAAGAGATGCAAAGAAAAACGAAGCATTTATCGCACGGCAAAGCAAATACAGGCCTATAAATCGATAAATATAATTTTTTTTGATCGCCCCAAGCGCTACAGTCAGCGCTACAGCGTTTGAAAGTTGCCGTTTTGCCGTGCTTCAAATTCGTGCCCAAGCAGACTCAGTGTTCACAATATTTTACCCAAGTCTGTGCATTTACTATCGCTTAAACACCAACTCGACCCATTATAAAGCAGTTGTCTGAACTTTTTAGTGCATTTTTACCGCGAAAAACTGTGCAAAAATGCAACAAAAAACAGTCACCAAAAGCCACTACGCCTTTTTATCTATACCATATTATATATATGACTTTGATTATGGTTCATTTAGTATGTGCAACACTTTATTTCGATAGATTCTAAAGATTTGTTTCGCATATTACTAAAGGAGATAATCTATGGCTGGTAGTGTCAGCGGCTCCACCGCAAGTACCCCCAATAACGCCTCCACTTCACCTTCAAACACCTCGCCCACTGCCCAGCAGTCGGGAGCATTTACCCAACCCTCTGCGGCCAATGATCAGGGTTCCGCCAGCGCTGGGCCGACACTATTGGCGTATGGCGAGACCTTAGAGCGTCATCAATCTCTGATTTCGAAAAATGGCCAATATCAGTTCTT
>JBCBZU010000500.1:0-1651 GCA_039815165.1 Pseudomonadota bacterium | reverse complement strand
TTCACATTCAGTCTTATTTCTTTTTGGCTGGTGCCCCTGATATTGCACCCGTATTCATCTACTCGGGTTCCCGGCGGCGTTTTATAACATTCATCACGATCATCGACTACCCCGTCATTGTCAGAATCCACGGGTAGATATTGTCTTTTGATGTCTTCAGCGACCAGCAAACCACTTAGAAACATTGTCACAAATAAAAGTAAAACTTGCTGGCGAATATACGCGTTCATGGCTATTACCTTAATGACTGTTACAGTTTTAATTGATCTCTAAATAATCTCTAAATAATCTCTAAATAGTCTCTAAATAAAAGCTGTCTGCGTCTTTCCAGGCGGGAAAGCGCTGCCGATAGCCCTGTAGCTGATCGTGAGACAATGTTGCGGTTTTTACCCATTTCCCGGGCTCGTCAATCAGGGCTTCTCCTAAGGGATCGATAAGCATGGAGTCACCGCTGTATTGCAGATGATTACCATCGACACCAACGCGATTGACGCCCACAACATAAGCCTGGTTTTCGATAGCTCTGGCGTGTAACAGCGTACGCCAGTGATGACGACGAGATTTAGGCCAATTGGCTACACAAATCATTACATCATAGTTATTTTGGTTGCGACAAAAAACAGGAAAGCGCAGATCATAGCAGATCGTTAACTGTAGGCGCCAACCCCGATAATGAACGATCTGCTTGTGCTTGCCTGCCCGATAGCGTTGGTGCTCATCACCCATGCGAAATAAATGCACTTTATCGTAATGTGAGACTTTACCGTCAGGGCTAACAAACAGCAGTCGGTTAACAAACCCCGGTGCTTCTGGCGCTTCGGCATCTACGGTCTCAGGCTCTATTTTACAGGCCACACTGCCCGTAATGGCTGCGCCGAGCCTGGCTGATTGATCGAGTAGCCATTGCACCGCAGAGTGATCACTGGCCACCGTTTCGGGGTGCACAGTAAAGCCTGAGGTAAACATTTCAGGCAATACCACTAAATCCGTTTGTTTGGCAAGCGGTGCGATCTGTGCTGCAAGTTGTTCAAGATTGGCAGCCGGGTCATGCCAAATCAGGTCGGTTTGAACAAGAGAAACCCTAAGCTTAGGATTGGCTGTCATCCGCGGGAACGGCCTCGTCAATTAGGGCTTGCAATTCACCCGCTTCATGCATTTCGGTAATAATGTCACAACCACCGACTAACTCACCTTTGATCCAAAGCTGTGGAAAGGTTGGCCACTCGGCATACTTGGGCAAGTGCGTACGAATATCGGGGTTAGACAGTACATCCACATACGCGAAGCGTTTGCCGCAGGCCATAAGCACTTGTGATGCGCGCATGGAAAAACCACACTGGGGTGCGTTGGGTGATCCTTTCATATAAAGGATAACAGCGTTTTCAGATAGTTGTTGTTTGATAGTATCCATGATATCCATGGGGATTTACAGCCTCTTTTACATAGTTAATTTTGGTGGAGCATTTTAACCTAAAACCGCCGTTGAACACAGAATGTGGGCTGAGACACAAAGCCTTATTGCAGCCTTGAATCCAGACCAAATCGGTGTAGGGTTTTTGAACTGACCTTATGGGTGAATAGTAAGGCAAATATTTTTACAGTCATATCAGTATCTTATTAACCCGGCAATTTTAATTGTCGCGTTAATAAC
>JBCBZU010000367.1:0-2898 GCA_039815165.1 Pseudomonadota bacterium | reverse complement strand
GTCTTAGCGGGTGCCTGCCCATAAACGATCATAGCTTACACTTAAAACACTGTAAAACCAGTCATTTGCTGTAAACTGTCAGCGAAAAACGCTAGCCACTTTTTATCTAGCCACTTTTTATAAAGGAGCTATGTATAGATGTATGCCATTATTTTCCGAGGGACCATTAAACCATAAACAGTTTAATGACGGATAGGTCAATTTAGCCAAAGGGCTAAGGCAATTCGCCTTGGGGAGGTATAGATGTATTGATTTTGTAAGCACAAGTGACGAGAAACAGGAAATCACCGTTTCATATTGGCCCTCGCTAGACTCCATTAGACAGTGGAGCAGGATACTGAGCATCTAGTGGCTCAGCAACATGGATAAAAACTGGTATCAGCGCTATTCGCTTGATATTGTTGAAATGGTCAAACGGTACCAGCATAATTCGATCCTGTAACTGACTAACTCTCTGCTGATCCTGGAAAATGCCTATAGAAAGTCAATTGCCTTTATCGCCTGTCACAGAAAGGTAGCCAAAGCGATTAGCGCTGGCCGCGTCTACCGAGGTGCGCATAGCAGGAGAAATTCCCTTTAATGAGCGCTAAATCAACGCAATTGTCGCCATAATGCGCAAAAATGACCGTTAATCATCAATTAAAGGAATAAACCTTAGAACAAAACCAAGAGTTAGTACTACACTTCTTATAAGGCGTTACCACGAGGTTCCAATGGAGTATTCTTTTCACACTATGCACAGCCTTTTCATCCAGCTTGGCTTGGACCACTCTGATGAAGGCATCGACGCATTTCTCGACAAGCACAGCCCTTTAGATGAAAGCATCAAGCTGCATGAGGCTCCCTTTTGGTCTCGATCACAAGCGTTGTTCTTAATCCATGCAAAAGAAGAAGATGCCGATTGGGAAGAAATTGTGGATGAGTTGGATATTATGCTGCGCTATGACAAAGAGGGGGATGAAGACTAGGCTTTGCTTTGCAAGACCAATAATCCAGTAAACTCAGGGCAAACCGACTTTTTGTCTATAGGTAAATTGCCGCTATGAATCTAAGGCGCAGGACCGCCCGCTGCTCTCTCACTTTGCAAAAAACGCCCTAATGGATTCTTGTTCCCACATCGCATCTTGATAACCAAGATCAATTAATTCACGGGTAAAACTCTCAGTAAATAATAAATAACTGGCAATTGCCGAGCCCCCACCCTTTGCTGAAACTCCTGATGAGCGCATAAATAGTCGCATAGGTTTTGGTAAATAGCGAACATGTCGACCTGCTATTTTATCCATTTCTTTAGAGGGTGAAATCACCAAGGTGCGAATTGGCCGCCACTTGTTGTTTTGCTCTTTCAGTATGTTTTCAGGAATCAATTTAATTAAACTATTGATCAGTTCCAAGTGTTCAATATCCGCTTCCAGGCCATCAATAAAAGCGCTATTTAACATCTGACCTGCCATTTGTGCCATAGACGGAGGATGACGAATAAACACCTTGCGATGGCGTAATAAACCGGTACGATTACCGCTGACACCGATAATAAACACCTTATCCGCCCCCAAGTGCAAAGCTGGGCTAATAGGCGCCAACTGGCGCATCGCGCCGTCACCGTAATATAGCCGACCAATGCGCACTGTTGGAAAGACCCAGGGAATTGCAGACGAGGCCAGTAAATGCTCCATGCCTATTGTGGTGCGAATACCTAAGCGGCGGAAGCGCTTCCACTCTTGCAGTTCGCTTTCACCCTGAAAAAAATTGACCGAATTGCTGGATGCATAGCCCAACGCGGCCACGGAAACCGCGGTTAAGATGCCGCGATCAATATTTTTTTGAATATCAGGAAATACAATATTTTGCTTTAAAAAACTGTTTAGAGGGGAATTGTCCAGAAGACTTAGCGAACGATGATAATCTACACCACCATGAAAAAATGAGCGTGCTATACGATACACACCGCCAAAGAGATCGCGCCACTCAGTACGAAAAACATTATTAATGCTGAGCCCTGCCCACAAGCTTTGTAATTTTTCAACACCCTCGTGAAAATCATGGCTGTTGGAAGCCAGTGAAACAGCATTAATAGCGCCAGCGGAGGTGCCGACAATGATAGGAAAAGGGTTATTTTGTGGTGGGAGAATTTCTTTTAATGCTGTCAAAACACCCACCTGATAGGCAGCGCGCGCACCGCCCCCAGAGAGAATGAGTGCCGTTTGGTTTCCAGCAATAATACTCATATGTAATTTAGCCAAAAATAGTGGTAGTAGTTTATGCTGTTTCAGAAATAGCGTATGCACAAACACGGCTTATCGATAAATAACGTCGCACTGGCTTACTACCCAGTTTAGAGAAAGAGTACAACACTGTCATTGCAAACTTTCAGAGGCAGGAGCCGACGTAGAGCGTACAAGGACGTATCAACAGCGTGTTTGAAATGACAATGTATCTTTTAATACCCCGTTATTAACCCGGCAATTTTAATTGTCGGGTTAATAACACAGGACAAGGATGTCCTGCCATCGGCATAGCCGATGTAAGCATTGAAGATCAAGCAGCTTCTCACAGTTGCGCCAATTTTCAATGGCCTCAATCAAATAGTTGAGGACGAACTATTTGATTGACAGGTTAATAGTAGATTCAATATTATCATAAAGCATCGTTACAAATTACTGGCGCCCCACGCTTAATAAAAAAGCACCATAGCAGATTGATTTAAATAGCAAAATACAACTTCAAAAATGTCATCGACTTGAACTTCAACGTAGTAGTTAAGGGGACAGTAGTGAAGGGGACGCAGTGAACCTGTTATAGTTTGACGGATAGACCAGGGAATACTGTATGCGAAGATGAATTTCAAATAGCTGCTATACCATTCAATGACATATTTAGGTAAAACATCTAACAGTC
>JBCBZU010000167.1:0-5378 GCA_039815165.1 Pseudomonadota bacterium | reverse complement strand
ATAGAGTTTGCTGATGGAAAGGTTCTCAGAGTCTTGTACCAAAATAGCCAATAAAGCAGGCGACAGAGGTGTATCCCAACGACGGCTTGCGACCTTCTTGTTTTCTATACCGGAATCGGTAATCAGTGTTTCTGTGATACTTTCTTCCTGCCAATAGCCATTAATATAAATAGCAGATTCAGCAAAGGTAGCGGCTTTAAGTTGCTTATCGTTGTCAAAACGATAGCGGGTAATACCCAGTAACTTACCGTTTGCCTGGACACTGTTAAAGTGCATAAATTCATCGCCTTCCCGATTCCATAGTCCGCCTCGCGATGACAATGCACTTTTGACAAGCCCCAACGATTCTGAGCGCCGATTTTCTGCATATTGATCCGCTATGGGAATAACATACTCTGCCAGTAACAAACTCACGCCAATAAGCAATACTATGGGCCTCACAACAGCCACGGTAATTTGCCAAAGGCTGATACCTGCCGCGCGCATGGTCACTAACTCACTGCTTGCGGCAAGGCCGCCCAAGCCGATCAAGCCGCCGACTAAAGCGGCAAAGGGCATAAATTTATAAATACTGTTGGGAATATTCAAACTGCTGTACAGAAACACTTCAAAAAAAGTATAAGCGCCGTCGATGGACTCTAACTCATCCACCAGCTTGGCCAACCAGTCTAAAGCGCATATCACAAATAACACCATTGCGATAGCGCTTAGAATGCTCCGAAAAATATAGCGATTCAATAAACGCATTACTGGCGCCCTGTGGCCATTGTGGGCTTATAGAATAAACGTTTAAGTGTCCCTGTTCGGGTGAGGAACACGGCCAGCGACAGTAACAGAAACAACAAGTGCACCAGCCAAATTGTCGCTAAAGATGTAATGCTTTGGTCTTCGATAGCGCCACGAACCGCATTGAGCGAAACCAGATACATTAGGTACAACAGGATAGAGGGAAACAACATCACATAGCGACCACGGCGCGGGCTGGTATAGCTCATGGTGACGCCCAGCAAGGTAATGACCAAGACCAATACCGGCATTGACAATCGCCACTGCAGCGCTAGCTGGGCATCCAGTGACGGCTGCTTGAAGAGCTCAGTGGTTGCAATAAAATCAGCCTTGTTACTGGTGAGTGATACCGACTGAGGAGCAGGTATATATTGGGCAAAGCCCTCAAAATGTGTGATCCGGTAATCGGTATCACCAGGGCGCCCCTGATAGCGCACCCCATCTTTTAAGAGTAAATAACGCTGCTTAAACTCGTCTGAGTTGATGGGCTCGGCAGTATCGGCTCTAACCGTGATAAGATCATCTGCGGCCGCCACCCCCATAGAGGCAATAAAAACCCCGTTAAGCGTTGCGCGCTCACCTTGCGCTTCGATATAGCTGATCAGTTTTCCGTCTGCACTGGGCTGAAAGCGGCCTGGCTTTAGTAGCTCTAATTCATTGCGATTTTTTTGTTGTTCAATAATTTGCTCTGCTTTTTGCAAACCCAGTGGCGTTAGCCATAAACTGCAAGCACCGACCACAGCGGCGACAATGAAACCCGCGACATACGTGAATCCCAATAAACGTCGATGACTAAGACCACAGGAAAATAACACCGTCATCTCACTGTCTGCATAGAGTCGGCCATAGGCCATTAATATGGCCACCATAAACCCCAGCGGAGTAATCAATTCCAAGAAGCCGGGCAAGCGATAAAACATGATCAACAGTAACACACTGGGATCAAACTTACCGGCCGCCGCTTCGGCGAGATACTTTACAAAGCGGCCACTCATAATAATAATCAGCAACACCAGGGTAACGGCAAGGCTTGTTTGCAGCAATTCGCGTGACAAATAGCGCAAAATAATCATCCCAGAGTCCTCAGTTGGGCGCCAGTTGAGAGCAATACAAACCAAGTCACTGGGAGGCTTATGGCGAAGCGTCCCGTCAGGCTCGGTCGGTGCCAGATGCCTGCTATACAGTGCTTGGCGGATTCACCCAGTGGCTGAATGGCTTTAGTATTGCAAGCCTTTACATTGAATGGAAAAATCATTATCGACGGACAGCCAACGGGCAATAAGGGCTCATAGTGTTGGCGTGATTGCTTAAATTAAGGGCATAGGGTAACAGAATTTCAGCGCGAGTCTAATTCAAGATAGCATAAGCGGAGCCAAGGCTTAACGGCATAAGAGCACCTCGAAAGCTAATTACTAACGGGGCACTTGAAAAGAATACACTGTCATTGCAAACACGCTGTGAATACTCCCTGTACGCTCTACGTCGGCTCCTGCCTCCGAAGGTTTGAAATGACAGTGTATTCTTTTCTCTAAGCTGGGTAGTAAGCTAAAAACCGGTTTTTATAGTGTTTTAAGCCTAAGCTGTGAACTGTTGGTTGTGGGCAGTGTACTGTTCACTGTAAACTCTGCCACCCTACACGCTACAAGCCGCTACTGCTAACCCAAAAAATCCCTTATTCCTTCAATATGCTATTTTATACTAGACCCGCTCTTGCCAAACCCATGCCCTTTGGCAACCTAAGCCCTCAATGAGAACACACTATGAAATTTTCCGCCAAAGCCATTGACCTCAGCACCGTAAAAGCCGACTGCCTTATCATTGGCACCTTTGCTGATAAACCATCAACACACGCCAGAGCCCTGGAAAAGCTCAGTGGCATCACACTGGAGGATCTGTCTGCCAGTGGTGAATTTGAGGGTAAAAGTGGTCAGTTGCTGCCTGTTTATCAAGCGAATAAAAATATTGCTAAAGCGATATTATTGGGTCTTGGCACTCGGGACAAACTGACGGTCAGCGGCTTTCGCAAGGCTATCGCTGTAGCCGCAAAAGTCACTGCGTTAAAAGGCTACAAAACCCTTGTGATTTTTGCAGATAACCCTGAGGCTAAAGACTGTAACACCAAACAAACTGCTCAAGCCTGTGCCCAAGCCTTTGTCTACAACAGCTATCAATTTACCGCCTGCAACAGTAAAACCAAGAAAAAACCATCAACCCACATTTACTATGCCTGCGACCATACCCGCGATGCCAATCAGGGTTTAAAAGTGGGTCAAGCGGTTGCAGAGGGAATGAACCTCGCTCGCGAGCTCGGCAACCTGCCGGGTAATATCTGCACCCCCACCTACCTGGCGGGCCAGGCCCGCAAACTTGCCCGAGGCAATGCCAAACTAAAAACACAAATACTCTCCGAAAAGCAAATGCAGGCCTTAGGCATGGGCTCACTGCTGTCCGTCTCTGCCGGTAGTAAAGAACCCGCTCAACTCATTGTCATGGAATATAAAGGCGCCGCCAAAAGCACTAAGCCCTACGTGCTTGTGGGTAAAGGCATTACCTTCGACACTGGCGGCATCAGCCTAAAACCGGGTGGCGCCATGGATGAAATGAAATTTGATATGTGTGGTGCCGCCAGTGTATTTGGCACCATGCACAGTCTGCTTATGCTTAAACCCAAGATCAATGTGGTCGCCATTGTGGCCGCGGCTGAAAATATGCCGGGCAGTAAAGCCACCAAACCCGGCGACATTGTAAGGTCCATGTCCGGAAAGACCATTGAAGTATTGAATACCGATGCCGAAGGCCGTTTAGTTCTGTGTGACGCGCTAACCTACGCCAAACGCTTTAAGCCCAAAACCGTTATCGATATCGCCACACTTACAGGTGCCTGTGTGGTGGCATTGGGCAAACATGCAACGGGTTTATTCAGCAATGATGATGAATTTGCAGACACTTTATTGGAAGCCGGTAAAAACAGCGGCGACCGTGCCTGGCCTATGCCATTGTGGGACGAATACCAAAAGCAATTGGACAGTAATTTTGCCGATATCGCCAATATTGGCGGTCGAGATGCCGGCAGCGTAACCGCCGCCTGTTTCTTATCTCGCTTCACAGAGGACTACACCTGGGCGCACCTGGACATCGCCGGCACCGCGTGGCTATCCGGTGGAGCCAAAGGCGCAACCGGCCGCCCGGTTCCACTATTGACTGAATACCTGCTCAAGCAATAAAGGCAAATAGTGAGTGTGTCCGTATATAGATATACCGGCTCTATTCGCGGGCGAGCCCAAACTTATTGCGATAGATTTGTTAACGACAATTTGTTAAAGACAAGCGCGAGCAAAAACACAAAAAAACACAGGATCTGGAGGTGCCCGCAAATGACAAATATTGACTTTTATATATTAGAACAACAAGTGTCCATGGCGCGACTGCATTTTCTCTGTCGTCTAACGGAAAAAGCCCTGAGCCGCCAACACCGCATTGTGATTGCCGTAGACGACGAGTCAGAGGCGCAAACACTGAGTGAGTACCTGTGGTGTTTTAAACCAGAAAGCTTTTTAGCCCACCAAACAGAGCGCACTTTACCTCACCAACAAAAGCGCATAGACCACGCTTCACCGATTCAGCTAGTGTGGGATAAGCCGGACGACCACCACCACGATATTCTTATCAATATTGGCCAACAGATTCCCGATAATTTTAGTCAGTTTAACCGCGTTATTGAGATAGTGGTACAGGAAGAAGACTGTCTGCGCAGCACCCGTCAGCACTTCCAGTTTTACCGAGACCGCGGTTATCCTTTAAAATCTCATACTGTTGAAGGATAGAGGCAAATCGCTATGGCCCGCAAACGTGATGACAAGCAAAAGCAAAAACAACAACAGGCGCTGTTGGATGAACTGGCATCGATCAAAGAGCTGCTGGATGATGACTCCGATAACGCTGGGCAAGCCTATGAAGATCTGGATACGGACTTGATTCAGGATGACCCTGATGAAGACTTAGAGATCGATGAATTCAATCTAGAGGCCTCCATTCCTGTACTGCAAGAAGTCATTGACGATGATGAGCCAGCATCTCCCGAACAGGATGCCACCGTCGAATCTCCCGGTAAAGCAGCGCCATTAGCCGACCAGCCATCGTTATTTTCCCAGCCTAAGGCGCGCGAGCAAGGCACTCAGACAAGCGCTAAGCCCATAACACAAGAAAGACCAAAAGCTGCACAATCACCGGCAAAGCAAGCACCGGCAAAGCAATCATCGGCAAAGCAATCACCGGCAAAGCACTCATCTCCAAAACAGTCATCTCCAAAACAGCCCTCCCCAGAACAACCTTCTCTAACCCAGCCCTCACCGACACAAGCCTCGACAACAAAAAACTCCCCCTTGGGCGAGAACCCGTTTCTACCCGAGCATATCCGCAAACGGCTGAATGTTGAGGCAGAAAACGCGGCCTATAGCGATCCACAAAGTGGAATAAATCCCTTGAATCTACCCATTGTGCAGGGCACTCAATACGTGCCAGGTAGCCCACAGGACAAAAATGATAGCGATAAGATTATTGACTCTCTGGTAAAAGAATTTCTACCTAAAATT
>JBCBZU010000156.1:0-5721 GCA_039815165.1 Pseudomonadota bacterium | reverse complement strand
CACTGCGGTTCTCCGTGCGGTGCTTCCTTGATCTCACGAAAAAATCCTAATTTTTAGAGCTGCCCTTAAGCTGGGTGCTCATGCCGCAGGCGCTATATTTTTAATGGCTCGCTTGACCGCAGAAGTACATGGTCTTTGCTATACTCAATGCAAGCGAATGAATACATTGCCCATTGCTGGCAACCACCGCCGGCCCCCAATAGCACAGCCTAGTCACTAACCGTTTGAACTTTTACCCTCATACCCAATTATTATGAGCAAAGAAAATAATCGCAAAAGCTTTAGAATGGTCTTAAGTGTTGAAGTAGAACTTATTCTTTCAGAGCATCAGGTCATTCAGGCGAAAGTTAAAGATATGAGTGATGGAGGCATTTTCTTAACCATCGATGATGATAGCGCGCTGCCGCCTACTGGCACAGAAGTAAAATTATGTCTTAAAGATAAGGTGGGCAATGAAGAACAGCCGCCCATTATTCGAGCCATAATTGTACGCCGAAACACCATGGGAGTTGGACTTAAATTTATCGATTAAAATCAAGGGGTCAGACTCCTTGATTTCCAACCATAAACTCTATACTCTCTATCATTGATTTATTGGTAAGAGAATATTGCTAGATGGCTCGACTTCCACGACTCTATGTTCCCGATTGTGCCCAGCATGTGATTCAACGCGGCAATAATCGACAGGCGTGTTTTTTTGATAAACTCGATTACACATTTTATTTGGACAAGCTCAAGGATGCCCAAGAAAAATACCATGTTGCTATACACGCCTTTGTTTTGATGACAAATCACGTACACCTTCTCGCTACTCCTAAAGATCAACACGGTATTTCAAAGATGATGCAATCATTGGGTCGACGTTATGTGGGTTATGTGAATAAGGCTTACCGGCGTACAGGGACTCTTTGGGAAGGACGCTACAAATCAACCTTAGTTGACAGTGAGGACTATTTGCTAACGGTTATTCGGTATATTGAGCTTAATCCAGTTCGTGCGGGCATGGTTGAGCACCCATCAGAATATCCATGGTCTAGCTACCGTAGCAATGCAATGGGAGAAAAAATTGAGTTACTGTCTCCTCACAGTCTTTATCAGAGTTTGGGGAAAACTGCTGAAGATCGACAGCAATCTTATCGAGTTTTATTTCGTGGCCGTATAGCAGAGCGTACTTTAAAAGAGATTCGAGAAGCAACAAATAAGGCTTGGGTTTTGGGAAGTGATCGATTTAAAGAGGAAATAGAGCAGGCTGCAAATCGTCGAGTTCGTTCAAAAGGCTGGGGGGGAGATAGAAAATCTGGAGCTTATATCTAGATATAGGAATCAAGGGGTCGAATCAAGGAGTCTTGTATCCCCTTGATTTCAACCACTGTTTAGAGTCCACCGCTATTGATTAGTTACGGTACTTTGTTTTTAAGTGCTTTTTTAGCCGCCACTTTTTTGCCTTTGAGTTCAGAGCTGGTTCTGCTTACCTTGCTTGCCACTGGTGAGTACTATATCGTCTTGTTATGGGGTATCGCCACTGTCGCAAATACCTTGGGGGCTGTTTTTAATTGGTCTCTGGGTCTGTATTTTATTCATTTTAAATCCAGAGCGTGGTTTCCTTTTAGTGAAGATAAAATCGCTAAAGCCCAGCGGTGGTTTCAGCGTTACGGTGTGTGGAGTTTGTTGTTTTCCTGGCTGCCCATTGTGGGTGACCCCCTTACCTTTATTGCCGGTACAATGAGAGTCCGGTTTTTCCATTTGGTGATCTTGGCGGGCTTAGGCAAAGGGCTGCGCTATGGGGTGGTTATTGTCCTTGCTCTGGGTGTAGTAGAGCGCTTTTAATGGCTGTGGAAAATTGGTCGGAATAACATTATTTTTTGTTTCACTAGATTCGGGCAAGTTAATAAAGCATAGTCAATAAAACATAGTTAATTCGGTTCTAAGGGCAAATTGCGCAGTGAGTTAAAAATTCTATCGAGGCTTAATGTGTATCTTGACGCCATATTCTCTTTCATCTACTATTTCAGGCTTGGTTTAAAATTCTGCCTGGCCAATAACGGCTATTGTTATCAATAAATGATTTTAGAGATGCCCGTTAAATTTCTTGACTGAGCCCGGCTACCGGATAATAGCACCATGACAAATAAATTAAGTAGAGATTTCTGGGCAATTTCCAACGCTCAGGCCTTAGGTAGCGAATTGGCTACGGACCCAGCCAGAGCTGATCTGAATGCCGAAGAGATAAAGCAAATTACTGCCTTACTGCCTTCTTTGGAGGGAAAGCAAGTGCTTGAACTGGGCGGTGGTATTGGCCGTTTCACAGGCCTTATCGCCGCAGCAGCCAAACAGGTAACGGTGTTGGATATCAGCCCGGAGGCATTGGAGCAAAACCGACAAAAAAATTTATCTCGCAGCAATATCACCTACTGTATAACGGATATCACCCAGCACGATCTACCAAAAGAAAACTACGATGTAGTCTTCTCAAACTGGCTGCTTATGTATTTTGATGATGCTGATACCCTGTCTCTGATAAAACGGGTCAAGCAGTGTTTGCGACCTAATGGCATTGCATTTTTTCGAGAGAGTTGTCGCTACAACTACAAAGCCATTCCCGCCTGGCGCTATCCATTTTCGGCCGAAGTGTTAAAGGCGTTTATCCCCGGCAAACATCGCTCAATTTATAACGTTTGGCGATTAAAATATTCTTCCCTTGGTCAATTGCTCACGGTTATTTTGGGTGCATTTAAATCGGTCCACTACCGCGAGTCATCTGAATATGAGCGATTATTTCGATCGGCTTTTAGTCAGGTACAGTCTGGGTTTATTGAAGTTTATATGAAAAAGTACAAAAACAATCAGCAACGTTATTGGCTGTTAACAAAGGAAGGCCACTAATGGCTCTCGACCCCAAGAATGTTGGTGATGGAATTATAGTAGAACAAGGAAAATGGACATTCGCGGGCAATGTGTGTGACAAATTTGATAGCCATGTCAAACGCTCTATCCCACTTTATGCCGAAACCCATGAGCTGATCGCAGATATTGCGTCTGGCTTTGTAGACGACCACAGTATCGTTTACGATTTCGGATGCTCCACCGGCAGCTTGTGTCGGCTGTTGGCGCAACGGTTTAGCCAGAAGCAGCTCAATATCATCGGCATAGACCTTGAGCAAACCATGTGTGATACCGCGGCCAAACGTTTACCGGCATTTGCCTCCATACAGTATTTGCAGGGCAATCTTCTCGACAGTGAATTACAGGCCAGTGACTTTATCGCCTGTTGCTATGTGATTCAATTTCTGGCGAGAGCGGATAGACCACGGGTTGTGAAGCGAGCCTTTAATACCTTAAAACCCGGGGGTGGATTTGTCTTGGTGGAAAAAGTGCGCACCACCGATAGCGCGCTGGATGCACTTTATAAAAAGCTTTACTATGACTTTAAACGACGCTGCGGCTACAGCGATAGCGAAATTCTCGCCAAAGAAAAAAGCCTCCAGGGAATCCTTGACCCAATGACAGACGATGAAAATCACCAAATGCTAAAATCCGCAGGCTTTGGCAAGGTGCACAGCCTTTTTCAACACTTATGTTTTAAGGCATGGTTGGCAGTAAAGTGAATGTGCTTATTTCTGGACCTTATGCAAGCCATAAAAAAACCACCCATCGTTTATGGCTGGCGATCTTTTGCCTACTTATATGTGCTTATAGTATTTGGATTTTTTGGGCGCAAAAGCTGAGGGCCGATGATACCCTGTGGATGACAGCTCCCATGCTGCTGGGGGCTTTTGCAGTGTGCTCAATTACCGCCATCCTCTCCAATACCCCTGCCAGACAGTTGGGGCTCATTATTGGTCATTGGAAATTCTATATCCTCATCGCCACTGTTGCGTCGCTAATTATTATCCTGTTGGCCATTTTTTTTAAAGCGTACTGGGTTTCAGGCACAAGCCAGGCACTTATTAATTGGTCGGATCACTTATTGAAAGAGCACTGGTGGATCATTCCGGTCTATCTACTGATGATACCCATGCAGAACTTTATATTTCGCGCCTGTCTCCAGAGTGTGTTGATGGACCTAGCCCGCAATCAAAGAGAAGTGTTGCTGGCGACTGTTATCGCCTCGCTAATATACAGTGGCTCACACCTGCACATTTCGCCCGCACTGGCTCTGGCAACCGTACTCCCGGGGCTGGTGTGGGGCTGGTTATACGCCTATACCCGGTCGCTGTTGGCGCCAACGCTGTCCCATGCTGTTTCCGGTTTGGTCATTTTTTATGTTATTGGTTTTCATGAACTGACCAATATGTAATCCAATTCTCGCTGCAACTTACTCAGGGTTGCCATTAACTTGGTGACTGCACTTTTTATTAGCCCTTGCAGCAGTACTCATTGATTATATTCTATATAGGCAGCAGCGCTATAGACAGCAGCGCCGTTTAATGCCTTACCGCGCCAGGCGCGTAGGCCACTTTCCTTAGGCCACTTTCGCACTTTTATTTTTTGCCTTGGCCTTTTTCTTTCGTTCTTCAATGGACTCTACTTTACGCTGCTTTTCATAGAGGAAGCGAAGTACATCAGAGCGATAGTGGTTGTATTTAGGATCATTGGCCAGTGCGAGGCGATCACGGGGTCGCTCCAGCTCAACGGTGACTATTTCACCAATGGTTGCCGCCGGGCCATTGGTCATCATTACAATGCGATCTGAAAGCAGTACAGCTTCGTCCACGTCGTGGGTAATCATAATTACGGTATTGCCGAGCATGGCCTGAATTTCCATCACAGAATCTTGCAAATGCGCCCGTGTCAGTGCATCCAAAGCACCGAAAGGCTCATCCATTAACAGTACTTTAGGCTGCATGGAGAGCGCCCGGGCAATCCCCACACGCTGTTTCATGCCACCAGAGATTTCATCCGGCCGCTTGTGTATCGCGTGGCTCATATGGACGAGTTCTAAATTGTGTTCAATCCAATCCTTTATTTCAGATTGGGTTTTTTTACCTTTAAATACCTGATTGACCGCAAGTTCAACGTTTTGATAAGCGCTGAGCCAGGGCAGTAGCGAGTGGTTCTGGAATACAACCGCGCGTTCGGGTCCTGGTTCGTAAACCTCTTTCCCCTCAAGAATAACGCCGCCTTCTGTGGCCTGGTAAAGACCGGCAACAATATTGAGTACCGTGGATTTGCCGCAACCGGAGTGACCAATAAGGGAAACAAATTCCCCTTGGTCGATGGTTAAGTCAATGCCATCAAGGGCCTTAAACGGGCCTTTGGGCGTGGGGAATTCAATACTGGCTTTGGTAATTTCTAAATAATTCATTGTCGTGTCCTCGTTCGTTAGCGTACAACTGCTGACTTGTCCCAATTTACCCATTGCTGGATGAACAACATCATTCTATCGAGTAAAAAGCCGATAAAACCAATCACTAGAATGGCCACCATAATTCGGCCAAGTGAGTTGGAGCTTCCGTTTTGGAATTCATCCCAGACAAACTTACCCAGGCCTGGGTTTTGTGACAGCATTTCGGCCGCTATCAGCACCATCCAGGCAATCCCGAGGGATAAGCGCAGGCCTGTAAAAATCATCGGGATAGAAAAAGGTAAAACGATTTTGCGCACATGGGTCAACCAACTCAGGCGCAATACCTGGCTGACATTGTTAAGGTCTTTACTAACGCCCGCCACACCAACGGCCGTGTTTATTAAGGTTGGCCAAAGACAGCACAGTGTTACCGT
>JBCBZU010000425.1:0-2481 GCA_039815165.1 Pseudomonadota bacterium | reverse complement strand
GGTTTTTTGACTAAGAGTTTTTTTGGCCGAGCTTCGTTGATGCAAAGGTCCATGCCAATAACTAAATATGCCAACAGCCAAGCAACTGGGCTAACAATCCGAGTATTTGTTACAATCCCATTATTTTATTGTTATCAATTGGAGAGCGACTATGGCCTGGAATGAACCGGGTGGAAACAATCAAGACCCTTGGGGCGGACGCAAAAAAAATGACGGACCGCCCGATCTTGATGAAGCACTAAAGAAATTTCAAGATAAAATTAATGGTTTATTTGGTGGCAAGAGCGGCAACTCCAGCGGGGGCGGTGGCAGCGCCAGCCTGTCACCCGCAGTGTTAGGTGTCGGCTTGTTGATTGCCTTGCTCGCTTATCTTCTATTTGGTATCTACCAGTTGGATGAAAAAGAGCAGGCGGTGGTACTGCGCTTGGGCAAGTTCCACTCCATTGTGGGGCCGGGGCTGCATTGGAACCCCAAATTTATCGATCGCGTCTATATTGTTAACACCACGGAAGAGCGCAGTCATTTGGCCAGAGGCTTTATGATTACCGAGGATATCAGTATCGTTGAGTTGCCGGTTACCGTGCAGTACAACATATCCAATATACAATCATTTGTGCTCAATGTTCGCGATCCAGAAAATAGCCTTAAACAGGCAACCGAAAGCGCCCTGCGCCATGTGGTTGGCTCTACCAAGTTGGATCCTGTGCTGTCTGAAGGGCGCCAGCAAATCGCCTTTGAAGTCGAAGAAAGACTGCAAGACTACCTCAATGCCTATGGTGCGGGTATTCAAATTGTTAACGTCAATGTCCAGCAGGGCGCTCCGCCCATCGAAGTGAAAGCGGCATTTGATGATGTGGTAAAAGCCAAAGAGGACAGAGAGCGTTTGATTAACGAGTCCGAGCGCTACGCCAATGCTGTCGTCCCAGAAGCTGAAGGCCGGGCGGCGCGCATTCGGGAAGAGGCCAATGGCTATCGAGAAAAAGTGATCGCCCAAGCCGAGGGTGAAGCAGAGCGCTTTACCCAGTTGCTGGCAGAGTACAGCAAAGCGCCAGAGGTCACCCGTGAGCGCCTTTATATTGATGCAATTGAATCCGTAATGTCCAACAGTTCCAAGGTGATGGTTGACGTTGAAGGAGGCAATAACATGCTGTTTTTGCCCCTGGATAAAATTGTGAACCAGACGGGAGTGGCGTCGGGTAGCAGTGGCGATAATTTGTCCCAAGACGTCGTGCGTGAAATTCAGCAACGCGTCTCCGACGAATTGCGTCGTAATCAAATCAACAACGGTCGTCGAGGAGTCCGCTAATGAGCGTTAAGACAATATTCATAGGCATTGTTCTTTTATTGGGTTTTTTAATCATATCCTCAGTTGTTTACATCGTGCCCGAGTATCAAAAAGCGGTTGTCTTGCGCTTTGGTTCACTACAGCCAGATTACCCCCAAACAGGCATTAACTTTAAATTGCCCTTCGCCGATGAGGTCAGAAAGTTTGACGCGAGAACCTTAACGCTGGATGGCCCCCCCAAAACCCTATTAACCATTCAGCAAAAACCCTTGAATGTTGATTCTTACGCAAAGTGGCGTATTAAGGACGAGGGCGAGTATTACCGCAAAACCGGTGGTGATGAACGCCGAGCCGTAAACAGCCTGGGTGATCGTATCGATAAAGAATTAGCCAACCAACTGGGTCAGCGCACTCTGGAAGAGGCCGTCTCCGGTGAGCGGGATCAGTTAATGGCTGACCTGACCAAAGCCATTAATGATCAGGTCGGTGAAGAGCTGGGCATTGAAGTGCTCGATATTCGCGTTAAACAAATTGAACTTGAGGACGAGGTGCGCGACTCGGTTTACAGTCGTATGGAGACCGAGCGACAGGAAACCGCCCAGGAGTATCGCTCTGAAGGCAATAAAATTGCAGAACAAAAGCGCGCCAATGCAGACCGTCAAAAGATCGTTATTGAGGCCGAGGCCTACCGCGATTCCGAGCGTACTCGCGGTGAGGGCGATGCAAAAGCGGCCGCCATCTATGCCGATGCCTATAATAGAAATCCAGAGTTTTATAGTTTTGTTCGCAGTTTAAACGCCTACAGAACAACCTTTGACAGCAAGGGTGACGTTATGCTGGTTGATCCCGACAGTGAATTCTTTCGTTATCTCAAGGATGCACAGGGCCAATAGTGTGCTTTAGGGCTTAAGTCTGTAGTTCCCTTGAGTGCTTATTAATAGCGACCTCTGTTGAATACAAAGGCCTACAAGAACGAATGGATCTATCGGCTGGGTGAATCTGACAGGCACTCACAATGCACATTTGCCACCCGCTAACCAGCCTAAAGCGCATCCAACTGAGGAACCCGGATTAAAATGCCTGTGGAGTCTAGGCTCCGTCCCCAGTTTTTAGTAAAATACTCGTTGTTCGCAAGTGCGCTCATTAATCTGGCTGCTTTGTCGCAGGCCCAGGGCAAGTACGACGCCGCCAAGTCG
>JBCBZU010000111.1:0-6581 GCA_039815165.1 Pseudomonadota bacterium | reverse complement strand
GTTACCAAATGAATGGGAACAGGATGGCCGCCGCTTTTAGCGCTTAACAGCGCACTAATGCTGGGATCATCACTGTGGTAGTCGGTAATGCCTGGCAACACCTGGTGAATGCTTAACTGACCCAGTAATAGGGTTAAGGTGTTAATCAGGTGTGAGCCGTTATTAAAAATGCCTTTGTTATAAATGCCGATAACGCTGCGCAGTTGGCCATAGTGTTGATGGTCAATAGCGTTTTTAAGGTCCTGTATATCGGGATCCCAGCGGCGTGTGTAGTTAACCATCAAGCCAATATTGTGCTGTTTGCATTGCGCAATAAGGGCTTGAGTATGGTCGGTTTTTTGGGTGACGGGCTTTTCACAAAAAATTAGCCTTGGCCGTTTGCTAATGGCCACTTGCATATCCTCATAGTGGCAGTCAGTGGGTGAACAAATGCTAATGATATCGAAGTGTTTATGCGGCGGTATTGCCGCGAGTGTTGCATAGTAGTGGTCTACCTGCCAATCCTGTTGAAAGGCTTTTCCCTGCCGGGGGTTGGGGTCGACGCAAGCGCTGAGCCGATAGCGGCCATCGCGCGTATAGGCGCCGGCATGAGTGCATGGCCCATCGGTGTCGGCGATGGCTTTATCGAAGCCCCCGGCGATATTGCCGCAACCAATGATCAATACCGATAAGCGTTTATCCAAAGCCGCTTCAGTCATCGACCAGCGTCCATTGCACAGCCGTGCCCGATTGGATATCCCGGTTGACTTTTTTTCCTATCAGGGCATCAATGTATTTAGGCGCAAGACCAAAACCCGGCCGGATACTGCGTATATGGTCAGCGCTGATAGACTCTCCCTGTTGCATATCACGTACAAAGTACAGTGAACGTCTAAACTTTAGATTGGTTTGCTCGCTGGACTTGCGCCCATAGTTCACCTGACCCAGTGCTTCCCATGCTACTGTTGCTTGCTGGCACAGCGTGTGTAGTTCATCGGGTTCTATTGAAAAGCTGTCATCGGGTCCACCTGCGCTGCGGTCAATGGTAAAGTGCTTTTCAACGATGGAGGCGCCGCAGGCAATGCTGCATATGGCAGTGGTTAATCCCAGGGTGTGATCAGAAAGCCCGACAACGGCGCCGAATTTTTTTGACATATGCCTCAGTGTTTGTAAGTGATAATCCTTGGCGGGTGCCGGATATGCGCTCACGCAGTGCAGCACCGCCAGTGCTTTGCAGCCCTTGTCTTTGGCGGTTGCCACTGCCTCTTCGATTTCTTCCTCACTGGCCATGCCGGTGGAAATGATCATCGGTTTTTGGGTTTGTGCAATGTAGGCAATAAGTGGCAGGTCAGTAATTTCAAAAGAGGCTATTTTGTATGCGGGCGTATTTAACGCTTCAAGCAAATCGACGGCGGTGGTATCAAACGGCGAGCTAAATAATGTGATGCCCAGTTTCGCCGCAGTCTCAAATAAAATCGGGTGCCAGTCCCAGGGTGTATGGGCCTGTTGATACAGTTCATATAAATTACGCCCCGCCCATAAGCCGTCGTCAATCATAAATTCCGCAGATCGTTTATTTAGGGTCATGGTGTCCGCGGTATAGGTTTGCAGTTTTATCGCATCTGCCCCTGCCTTTTTTGCGGCATGGATGCTGGCAATGGCAGTGTCCATGGTTCCGTGGTGGTTGGCCGAGAGTTCGGCAATGATATAGGGAGGGTGGTCTGCACCAATTTTTCTGCCGTTTATGGATATTTTATGCTGACGCATTTTTTTGAGTCTCTAGATAATCAGATTGCTTTAGGCCAAAAAAAAGAATGTCATAAAAGACATTGTTTTTAACATAGTAATTTTTGCGAAAACCTTCTTCGACAAAACCTAAACGTTTGTGGTAGTTAATTGAACGAGTATTGTAGTCAATGACTTCGGCATTTATTTTATCCATTTGTAGGTTTTCAAAAAAATGCTTTAGGGTGACTTCGGCTAATGCGCGGCCAGTGCCTTTGTCGGCCTCAGGGGCAATGTAAAAACCCCATTCACCTATGTTTGCCCATGAATAGCGGCTTAAGCTTACAAAACCACTCGGCTTGTCGCGGTGTTCAAAAATATAATTGGCTGTCAATGGGTTTTTTTGAGTACGGGCATACCAGCGCAGGTGTTCGTCCATGGTAATGGTATTTTGGTGATACATATACTGGCTAACGCTACTGTGATTGCGCCAGCACAGTAGCATTTCCAAATCCTGTTCGGATACTTCCCTTAAGTGGCTGGTGGTTAAGTCTGATATGATAGCAGCCTCTTGCATACGCGATATTTTCCTTGCCCGTCAATTACATTTTTTGCCTTGTTCATCATCTGTAAACAAGCAGCGGAGTGCTTGCTTAAATGGTGAATATGCATGGCTAAGCTTTCTTCAAGTTGGTGCTGAGGATAAATGATTAAGCCTGCACCATTGTGCTCAATTGCTCTGGCATTATTGACTTGGTTGTCGGCAACCACGATGCCGATGCCGGGTTTGCCAAGTGCACATCGCTCCAGCAGGGTTACACCACAGTTGGTGACGATTAAATCGTGCTGTCGCATTCTATCGGCTAACATTTTATTGGCTAACATTTTATCGGCTAACATTGTATCAGCCAAGGTCGCAGTGATATTCAGCAGACTAAGCTTTCGGGAATCCTCTACCCCCTCATCGCGGAGTTTTTGATATAGCGTATTAGGAACAATAATAGAAAAACCATAAGATTCAAGTTTTTCGCTAAAACGGACAGTATTTATTAGCCTGGGCAAAACCCCGCTGGGGTCGCTGCCGCCCAGAGTGATTAGCACGGAGTCAATACGGTAACTGTGCTCACTGTAGTCATCATCTTCGATAAATTCATCCCGAATCAGGGCGTAGCGCTGTCCCAACAGTGCTTGGCAGTGATCCGGTATCAGTGTGCGATAATCGTTTGCTGCTCTGTCGGGGGTTTGGTCGAGTAAAATATCACAGTCGTGTGAGCGATCAGCCAGGTCATCGATGACCATTATATATGGCACCAATGGTTTGAAATGGCGCTCGTAGTGTATGTCGCTATGATAGTGATCAATGATAAACCAGCGATACTGAGCGGCTGTAAACAGCCCTTGCAATTGTTCGATTTCACCCTCAAGTGAATCACTGTGTTGGCAAGCGATAAGCAATAATTGTGCGCCACTAGACTCGATTTTTTTGCTGAGTAGCGCCGGTAGTGAGCGGCATATAAATGTGATAGTGGCACCGTGTTTTTGTAGTGCCTTGGCCAGGGTGAGACAGCGCATAATATGGCCGATTCCTATGTCATCACTTGCATCGGCTCTAAAGGCAATGTTCACTGCTTATCCAGTAATTGTTTTAGTTTTATGGCCCGCTGCCAATCTGCCTCGGTATCAATATCCTGTACGCGATAGCGGGGAATCACCACCGGGATTGAGTGCTTGTCAAAAATGGCTTTATTTTGCAGCCAGGCCTCGGGTCGGCCCCAGTAAAACTGCCCGGCATCATGATAAGCCTCGGGTAAATCCTGCGAGCGGGTGGTAAAGTGCTCGGGGAAGAACATTGCCAAGCCACCGTTGTTATCGATGGTAAATGATCTGAAAATAGGGGCGGCAAAGTCAGTGACCGTAAATGCATAACACCAATTGCCAGAATTGAGTAAATCCCACGCTTGTTTAATATCGTCTGTCTCTATAAAAGGCGCGGTGGCATAAATACAGCAAACGGCTTGCAGTTGCCATTGCTGTTCAACTGCCCACTGTATGGCATGTGCAATAACCGCTGTGGTTGCGGTGTGGTCATCAGACAGCGCGGCGGGTCGGACAAAGGGTGTTGTTGCCCCCGATTGACGGGCAATCGCGGCAATGTCCTTATCGTCTGTGGATACGATAATCTCATCGAATAGCTGACTGGCCTTTGCGGCATCAATTGACCAGCTAATCATCGGTTTGCCCATAAATTCTTTTATATTTTTTTTGGGAATACGCTTGCTGCCGCCTCTGGCGGGAATAACGGCTATGCGCTTACCGCTTGTGTCTGCCATCAGACCAGCACCTTTTTTAATGTGCGGGCAATCGTTTGCTGGTCAGTGCGGCTTAGGTCGGGGAATAGCGGCAGGCTGATGGCTTGGCGATAATAGGCTTCTGCATGTTGACAATAATCCATAGTGAACCCCAGTGTTTGATAATAGGGTTGTTTATAAACGGGGATGTAGTGTAGGTTAACGCCGATGCCTGCTTGCCTGAGTTCGCAAAAAATATCTCTGTGGCTCTTGCGTAATTTTTCTGCTTGTAGGCGGACAATAAACAGATGCCAGGCAGAATCGTCCAGTGAGGATGCCGGTAACGTGATGGGTAGTGCTGCCAGTAACTGAAAATAGTGTTGCACAATTGTTTTTCGTTTGGCGATAAAATTATCGATGCGCTGTAGTTGACTTAAACCTAGCGCTGCCTGAATATCCGTCATTCGATAATTTTGTCCCAGGCTTAACTGTTCGTAATACCAGGGGCCGTCAGTGGGTCTTTGCATTTTGTCTGGATCACGGGTGATTCCGTGGCTGCACAGTATTTTCATTTTGTCAGCCAGTTCGGGAGTGTTGGTTAACGCAGCGCCTCCCTCTGCTGTGGTGATGATTTTTACCGGGTGAAAACTAAAAACGCTTATATCAGAATATTCACAGCATCCAACAGCCTTGCCCTTATAGTGACCGCCGATGGCATGCGAGGCGTCTTCTATAATATAAAAGTGATATTCCTGAGCCAGTGCATAAATTGCGGCCATATCGCAGGACTGACCGCTAAGGTGTACCGGCATCACAATTTTGGGAAGTTTATTTTCATCTTTTGCTTTTGCCAGTTTTTCCTTTAACGCCGTCGCACACATATTGTTGGTCAGCGGATCAATATCAACAAAATCAATCTGCGCACCACAATATAAACCACAATTGCCCGAGGCCACAAAGGTAATCGGCGAGGTCCATAGCCAATCGCCCCGGCTTAAACCTAGCGCCTGGCAGGCAATGTGCAGGGCAGAGGTGGCGCTGTTGACGGCGACGGCGAATCTGGATTGACTATAGTCGCACAGGGCCTGTTCAAATTGAGGTACTGCGGGCCCTTGGGTCAGGAAGTCAGATTTTAGGGTATCAATAACGGCATCGATATCATTTTGATTGATATTTTGTTTACCGTAGGGAATCATGCTGAGTGCTCTTTTTGTCGATATAAGCGCTATGGTAATGGTTTATGAATGTTGCGCTAACTGATCAAATTGTTTAATTTCTGCAACGCTTAGAAACTGCGGATTATTGCCTGAGTGATATTCATAGCCTATTTGTACAGGCTCACCTTTTTCGTAGAGTAAGTTTTCGTAGTAGTGAACATCTTCGCCGATAAAATTGATGGTGGGCGAAATAACGTAGTGATCGTCAAATTCGATGGTCAGGTGGGAGTAGTCGCCCGGGCACATCACCTCGTGTAATTTTTCTCCGGGGCGAATGCCAATAATATTGACTTTAAGATTGGGCGCATAGGCTGCTGCCAAATCCATAATGCGGACAGAGGGAATTTTAGGCACAAAAATTTCTCCGCCCTTCATTCGTGCAAAATTAGTGAGTACGAAATCCACGCCCGACTGTAGTGTGATCCAAAAGCGGGTCATTTGTTCGTGGGTTATCGGTATTTCAGCGGCGCCTTCGTCCACCAGTCTTTTGAAAAAAGGCACAACAGAGCCTCTTGAACCGACAACATTGCCGTATCGAACCACGGCAAAACGGGTTTTTTTAGAGCCGACTGTGTTGTTCGCGGCCACAAACAGTTTATCAGACGCCAGTTTGGTGGCACCGTATAGATTAATGGGGTTGGCGGCTTTATCGGTGGATAGGGCAATGACTTTTTCCACGCCATTGGCAATAGCTGCGCGGATTACATTTTCTGCGCCATAAATATTGGTTTTTATACACTCCATCGGGTTGTATTCAGCCGCGGGCACTTGTTTAAGCGCAGCCGCATGAATAACATAGTCGACATCTTCCATGGCTTGTATTAAGCGATCCCCGTCACGGACGTCGCCAATAAAGTAACGCATGCAGTCGGCACTAAAGGTTTGTGCCATTTCGAACTGCTTAAGTTCATCTCTGGAAAAGATAATCAGTCGGCTGGGCTTGTAGCGATCCAATAAGGTTGCTACATACTGCTTGCCAAAAGAACCCGTACCACCTGTGATTAATATTGATTTGTTATCAAACATAACACGTCTACTCTAAAAATGTTTCTTCTTGGTTTTCATTAAACCTTAAATTACCTTTTGTCTTCGGTAGTTGTCTTCGGTAGTTGTCTTCGGTAGTGGTCTGCGGCGTCAATTGTCCGCCAATTAATGATCAAAGACTGGCCTATGTGACCGAATACCGTTGATTTTGCAAATTAAGTGCCAAAAAAGTTAATACCAAGCTCAGGTTTGTTTGTATACATAACGGATAAAGGCTTTAGTAAAAAAGCTTGTAACTTAATGCTCTAAGATTATTGTGTCAGTTATTTGACCTTTAGGTCTTTCTCAGCTATTCCTAATAGTGACTTGTTAAGGCTTTGACACAGAG
>JBCBZU010000394.1:0-2766 GCA_039815165.1 Pseudomonadota bacterium | reverse complement strand
TAATGCTGTTGGGCATGATGATTTTGCCTCTGCCCGCATTTCTTCTTGATGTTTTCTTTTCCTTTAATATCGCGCTGTCCATCGTTGTTTTGTTGGTGGGTATATACAGTCTACGGCCGCTGGATTTTGCGGTTTTCCCGACGATTTTATTAGTGGCTACCCTATTTCGACTGGCGCTGAATGTTGCATCTACCCGCGTTGTACTGCTCGAAGGTCATCAGGGCGGTGATGCCGCGGGTAAAGTGATCCAGGCCTTTGGTGAGGTTGTGATCGGCGGTAACTACGCCGTGGGTTTGGTGGTCTTTTTAATCTTAATTATCATTAACTTTGTGGTGGTAACCAAGGGGGCAGGGCGTATTTCAGAAGTCAGTGCCCGTTTTACTCTGGATGCCATGCCCGGTAAGCAAATGGCCATTGATGCCGATTTGAATGCAGGGCTAATTGATCAGGAAGAAGCCAAACAACGCCGTCAAGAGGTGGCCAGCGAAGCGGATTTTTACGGGGCGATGGACGGTGCCAGTAAGTTTGTCCGCGGTGATGCAGTTGCCGGTATTTTGATTTTGATCATCAATATAATTGGTGGTTTGAGCATTGGTATGGCACAGCATCAGCTTGAGTTTAATGATGCGCTGGAGAAATATATTTTACTTACCATTGGCGATGGCCTGGTTGCACAAATTCCTTCTCTGCTGCTCTCGGTTTCGGCCGCCATTATGGTGACTCGCGTCAACAGTGCTGAGGATGTTCGCACTCAGGTAATACGACAAATGTTTGATTCCCCCAAAGCCTTGGGGATTTCCGCCGCTATTTTATTTTTGATGGGGATTATCCCCGGTATGCCCCATGTTGCCTTTGTGGGCCTAGCGCTTGTTTGTGGTGGTTTGGCTTATTACATTCATTATCGCAAGCAACATGTTGAGGCTGAAGCGCTTAGCCCCCAAGAGGCACAAGCGGTGATGGCTGGCGGTAATCAACGCTCACTACCTGTGGCTAATGGAGCAGGAGAAGCGAATGTGATTGAGGGTCAGGCTGAAAATGTTGACGTCAGTTGGGATGATGTTATGCCCGTGGATATTATCGGTTTAGAAGTGGGCTATCGAATTATTCCTTTGGTTGACCAAGCCCAAGGCGGTGAGCTGCTAAGTCGCATTAAGGGTGTGCGTAAAAAGTTATCGCAAGAATTGGGTTTTTTGATTCCTTCTGTCCATATTCGCGATAACTTGGACTTACTTCCCAATCAATATCGCCTGACCTTAATGGGAGTCAGTTTAGGTGAGTCAGAAGTGTTTACCGATAAAGAGCTAGCGATTAATCCTGGTCAGGTGTTTGGTGACTTAAAAGGCGCTAAAACCAAAGATCCGGCTTTCGGGTTAGACGCGATATGGATTGATAAAGCACTCAGAGACAAAGCCCAAACTCTTGGCTATACCGTTGTTGATGCCAGCACGGTGATTGCAACGCATCTCAATCAAATTATGCAAAAGCATAGTGATGAAATGTTGGGCCATGAAGATATTCAACAATTGCTCGATAACCTTGCCAAAAACTCGCCTAAGTTAGTTGAGGAGTTGGTGCCGAATACGGTTAGCCTTAATGTACTGCGTAAGGTTTTACAAAATCTATTGCGGGAGCAGGTGAGCATTCGCGATTTCCGTTCTATTGCCGAAGCCTTAACCGGCTTTGGTCAAAGCCAGGATACAGATGCCTTAACCGCCGTTGCTCGCAAATCATTGGCACGTCAAATTGTCCAAAGTATTGTGGAAAACGAAGCTGAATTGCCGGTGATGACACTTGACCCTGGGTTGGAACAATTATTGCTAAATTCAGTGACACAGGCACAAAAATCTGGCGTTGATGAAAGTGCGTTTATTGAGCCTATGTTGGCAGAGCGTTTACAGCAATCCATTTTAGAGGCGGCAAAACAGCAAGAACTCCTGGGCAAACCACTGGTGCTGCTGGTCGCTGCCGCTCTGCGCGCGATGTTGGCCAAATTTGTGCGTTTGTTTGTACCGGATATGCACGTGCTGGCATTTACTGAAGTGCCGGAAAACAAACGCTTAACCATTGCTGCATCGATTAATGCAGAGGTGAGTTAAGGCTGGGTTAGGTAGTTAAATCACCAAAGCTTTGGTGAGTTGTCGATGTCCTTGCCAATAGGCTTAAGGTGTTTTGGACAGCAATTTTGTCTACAGAAAAACAGCAGAATGACTGAGCGATTAAGTACCAAAAAAGTTGATAAGTGAGAGAGGTGGATACTATGCAGGCGAAACGATTTGTCGCTGCCGATATGCGCAGGGCGCTAGCGCTAGTGCGTGATGAGCTGGGTGATGATGCCATGATCTTATCAACTCACCGCAGCAGTAAAGGGGTTGAAATTATTGCAACCACTGAAGAGGCGGCAGTAGAGAAAAATGCACGTCCGGCGCCAACACCGTCGGCGTTGATGTCGGCTAAATCTGGAGTTGCTCAAGCGGCGATAAAACCGGCCCCTGCACCCTATACATCGCCCAGTGTGACAGAAACGATTACCCAATCCAATATCAGAGGACCTGCCTCTGGCAAAACTCAAGAAGAGTTATCGCTGGAGCTGGAAATGGCTCGTCGCAGAATGTTGGCGGTGAAAAAAGAAGAGAATCAAACTTTAGGTGAATGGGCAGACAAACAAGTCTCAATTGCGCGCCCGGAGTTAGTGACAGAACCCACTCAAAACCACCGCCATGAAACCTTATCACCCAGCAATAAGCACCGGCCGACAGCAGTTCACCC
>JBCBZU010000015.1:0-14677 GCA_039815165.1 Pseudomonadota bacterium | reverse complement strand
GGAATGGGGTTCATCTCGTCTCCTAGTGGAGGGAGCTGTGGTGGTGGTGCTGAGGGATCTCCCCCTCCTGAGGGATCACCTGCCAACACACCACCCCCAAGGGCAGTGGCAGCCAATACTGTTTTTGCGATGTTTGATTTCAACAGCGCACCGGCCATATACGACATGTTACGAACCGCTTTTGAAAGAGCTGTGTCATAAGCATAAGCCACGCCTCTGGCGGAAAGGCTACTCACCATGGTATCTTCTGCGAATTCCAGGCCCGGTACGGTGGTGTCAATGGTAACGGCGGCCTCTTCTGAGGTCGCCAATGGCAGGTAACCGACTGTCAGCGCATCGACCGCATCGGCCGAGGCTTCTGAGGTGGTGAGTAGTGAATACTCTATGACTCCGGTGGTAGCGCTGAGACCGGCGCCTGCAAATGAGCTGAATTGTAAGACTATCGAGGCGACAGCGACGATAAACGCGGCAAGTTCGAGTTTTTCATACACTATTTCCTTCCCACGCTGGTGGTCTAATTTATGCATTATGTCGTCAAATTCCTGCTGCAATTGATCCGTGGACCGGCCTTTGGCCACATAGTCATCCTTGAGCAGGCCAAAGGTATGTCGCAGGTTTGCTTTTGCTACTTGAATACGGCTTTTGTTGGGATGATCATGAAATTCAGGGTGGTCGCTTTTATCATGAGTCGCCATTGCCCAGTTGGCGGCTGTCGCCAGGGTGGATAGTCTGTAAGGGGATACTTTACTGTGTATCGCCACAATCCCAAAGGCAGCTTCTGCTTCACTAATATTCAAGGCCTTGTTGGTATACTCCCGTGCTTCCTGATCCGTAAAGGTGGTTAAGGTATCTTCTGGCTTTATGCTGAGGTGGTCGATAAAGTCCCTTAACTTGCTGCCTTTTACATCGTTGTCAAACACGTCAACCCTTACCCAGGTGTCCGTATCTTCTGAGTACTCCCACTTCTCTTTCTTAAACGCTCTGTAAGATTCAGAGTTCAGTGCGCCCTTGTCAACCGCGTTCTTATGCACCGCGGCAAAGTAGTGTGAAAAAAGATCTTGTACTGAATACCCGGACTCTAGCTGCCCCTTGCGGTTATAGATGGCCTTGCGATCTGCTTCATATTTTAACTGTATCACTTTAAACCAATGTTGTTTGTTGGAGTGATGGCCCAAGGTTTCCCTGTGGGTAATAACGAGCTTACCGTCTTCCTGGTCGTCTAGCAGCGTCTGCATTTGAGCGGGAGTGGCATACATTTGCTTGAAGACGGCTTCATCATTCTCTTCCATGGCAAAGGTGACAAACTCGATCGGATAATCCTCGACCAGGCTTGAACTGTCGAAATCGGCTCGTGAGGGGCCGTCCCAGTCCATCCCTTCAACCAAATCCAGCGATAATGCCTCCATGACGTGGTCTTTTATCGATCGGGCAAATTGATCATGATCTACAAGCCCATCACCGGGATTCAGCAGACTCATGCTGCTAAAGCTGTGATTGCGGAAGTTGTAGGTGTGTATTTCGGTATCATCCAATACGCCGTCTTTATTACGGTCAAAGGTCTCGATAACCGAATCGGACAAGGTATCTACCGTGTCACTGGTCACCCGCGAGATCAAAAAATCTGTGGTGTTCTTGCCCAGGGCATCGTTCAGCAATGAGCGCATAAAAAAGTCGTAGGCGGGTTTGGCTTCTCCGTCCTCGCCGGACCAGACAAAATCGCCTTGCGATTGCGGATCCTGGTGATAGTTCTGTAAGCCCGTAAAGATTAGTGCCGACACTCTTATCAGTTTTTCCAAGGTCTCTTTGTCTGGCCCGTCTGCGCTGATCAGGGCATCGGCATTGATATGGCCCGTAAGCCGTCCGTTAAACAGGTTGTGGTTCTCAAATTGTTGCCATTGCTCTTGGCTAATCAGCAGTGATTTACCCAGAATTTGCTCTGACACATACTCAAAGGTCGATGAAGCGGTTAATGCGGGTAAATCGGTCATTGTGCTGCGCAGGGTGTGGAACATCAGCCCCGCTGTCTCTACGCTGGCTTCTTCTTGTATTTGGGCGATGGTCACGCCTGTGTTGACGCCATCAAATACGGAATCAAAGTCAATGTCATCATTACGCATTGGGGCTTGAATGACGCCGCGGCGGCTGTTCCATAGGATGTCGCCAGTCTCTGTGTCTTGCAGAAATAGCACCTCGCCCTCGCCTTGTAGCGCAAACGTTTCCCGATCCACGCCGTCGGTGGGCTCAGTAATAAAAAATTTCTTATTCCCCTCTACCCAGACACTGCCATCGCGGCCCACATGGAGTCTGCCATTCTCGATGCCGCTTGAGAGTATTATCTCGACCTTGCCGGTCTCCAGTTCATAAGCCGCGAGCTCCCCGGAATGGGTTAAGAAATAGCGGTGACTCTTGTCAGCAGACTCAATATACTCACCCGTACTGGTTGCCATTGATTGCCCGGACGTCAGTGTTGTGCCCAGATTTGTGGTGAAATAGTCGGCGATGACGGTGGGATCGTTCTTTTTGGTCATATTCAGGTTTTTATCCATCACCCACAATACGCTGCCATCGAGGCCATCCCTCGCGATCAGGCCATCGGTATTCTCATCCACCGCCAAGTAGTAAAAGGGGCTATTGGCATTTTCAGTCCCCATTGTGAAAAAGCTATTATCATGTCTGTCGTAGCGCACCAGCCTGCCGTTCTCATGAAACTTCAGGTAGCCGCCTTGTTTGTCTTTACTCTGACCACCATTGCCCGTACTCCAAATGGCTGCCGCGGTAGAGCCCTCTGGGTTAAGGGGATTAAAGTGAGGGGAGCTGGTATTAAATAGCATCAAATTGTCATCGCTGGCCAAATAGAGGGCATGGGTACGATTTCTGGAGTACATCAGTTTATGCTGGGGCAGGCTTTCACCGGCCTTGAGGATGCTGGCCGGAAAAACATTAGCACCCTGGGCGCCACTGGCGTTAAACAATTGAGCCGCGGAACCCGAGGGGGTGCCGGTTGCCGTTGCTGAGTAAGGCCCAGGCTGATAAGTGGTGGAGTTGGCGATGCTGCTTGACATGGGGGGATTATTTACTCATAAGATCATCAATTAAATTAACGCGGATTCAATCTTGAAATGAGTCACGGCCTAAAAAACTGCGACAGGATTTGCGCGCTCTACGGACTTGTATCGTCGTTGGTGAGAATATCAGAGTATCTTTAAGCTTTTGTTTCAAACGGTTGACAAATAATGACACTTCTCAAAGTGCAAATTGCAGGTGATTGCTTTTTCACCGATAGCATAGAGGCGTTAATATGTGGCTAATAACGTCAAAAGGCATATTTTTAGGCTATTTTTTGATCAATTAATGCTAAGTTCAAAAATTTGTTTGGTTGAGTATTTCAGCAAATAAAACAGAAAGAATGTTTGATGTTCTTTATTTTTGACATTTTTGAAGGTATATATGTTTAGCTTTAGCGCTAAAACAGTGAGGCAAGGACGGTTTTTTCCGGAACAAAATCAAAGGAGATCAGCATGCTAAAACAGCAAATGGTGATAATAGAAAAAATAAACAGTTTTTTACCCCACTCTCGCTGTTTCCCTTCCCGGTATTCCATCACTGTAATATAAATCCAGTAAACGCCTAAAACAGTCATCGAAATGGCATAAACGATGCCGACATAATGTTGTTGTGTGAGTAACAGGCAGACTAAGGTAAAGGCAATAATATGCAGGGTGATATGCTTGCGGGTGGCTTTGATGCCGTTGCGCAGGGGCAGAACAGGAATATTGGCAAGGCGATAATCGTTAAAGCGATAAATGGCGATGGCATAGGAGTGGGGTATTTGCCAAATGCAAAATATGCCCAGCAGTAGCAGGGCGCCCATATCAAAGGTGCCGGTAACAGAGCAATATCCCATCACCGGCGGACATGCGCCGGAGATACTGCCAACGGCCGTGCCATAGACGGATCGGCGTTTAAAATACAGGCTATACAAGCCCACATAGACCCCAAATCCAATAAGGCCCATCAACAGTGCAATAGCGGTGGTAAAAAAATACATTAACAAAAATCCGCTAAGGCCGAGGGTAGTCCCAAAAGCCAGTGCGTAACCGACAGGAATTATGCCTTTTACTAATACCCGGTTGCGGGTGCGCTCCATCAACCGGTCTATGTCGCGATCAATAATATTGTTAAAGGTACAGGCGGAGCCAATGATTAGAGCCACACTTGAGAGGCTAATAAACAGTAGCAGCCAGTCAATCTGCCCCTTGGCGGCCAAAAAAAACCCGGCCGCCGCCGCGATAAGGTTGCCCATAATCATTCCGGGCTTGGTCAGTGACATATACTGAGTTAGAGTTGTCTTTATGGTCATAGCCTGTTCTCTGCCTGGCTGGGAATGCCAATCAGGGCTTTATGAATGGCTCGCGCCTTATACAATACAGACATTGCACCCCCATAAGACCAGACTGTATTCATAGGGAAGACACGCTGTTCTTTAACCGCGGGGAGAGATAACCACTTTTGTGAGGCAAATAGCGCCTCTGATATTCCCAGAGGCTCAATATAGAGAATAATACCGTCTCTAATCTCGTTTAAGGCTGAGATAGGCAGCTCTTTATACCCCCATTTTGATCGTGAAACCGTCATGCCCGATTCCAGCCCCAGTTGTTCCAGGGTGTGTAAGGCCATGCTGTTTTTACCATAAACCAATATCTTCTCCTCACTGCTAAAGCGCACAACAGTGACTCTGGGTGACTGTTCAAAGTGGGCCGTTTCAAAGTGGGCCTGCAACTGCTCTCGGATAGTGGCAATTTCTTTATCCATATCGGCGAGCTTGGTTTCGGCTAATTCACGGCGCTGAAATAAATCCGCTAACTGTAAAAAGCGCACCCGTGATTTTTTACCATTGGTGCGGTACTTGTCGCTAAAGCTGCGGTAGTACATGACCGGGGCAATGTGAGAGAAGGGGCGTGATAAATCTTTTTGATCGGTGCCCAAAATAACCACATCCGGTTCTAATGCTTCCAGTGTTTGTAAGCTGGGCTTGCGCCGCAGGCCGATATCGACGATGCTTTCTGGCAATGCAGGTTGTTTGACATAAAAGCGATACCGATCAAGCTCAGGAGCACCCACTGGGCTAATGCCGAGCTCGATTAATTGCTCAAGTAGCGCCCAATCAGTAACGACGACGCGCTCGGGCGGTTTTTGCAGTCGGTGTTTACCGAAAGAATCCGTGACCACATACGAGCGATCACCCGGCTCTGCCAAGGCAAAAGCACCAAGGCTTGCAAACGTAAAGAGTAGGGCGCAGCAAAAGTGTTTGATAAGCATTGTTTAGTTGGGAGCGTTGTAAAGTGCATAGCGGGTGTTGATTGAGCGCGCGCAGCGTGCTCAATCAGATTCCCCGTTTAGGGGCGATCGCTGGTTAAGTGATTGCTGTGAAAGTGACGTAACTCTTCGTGCTCATTGCGCAACATCAATAAACAAATCATTCCAGCCAGCATAATGCCGCTGACAATATACAGCGGTAAGCGAAAGCTACCCGTTGCCTCCGCAATAAAGCCAGACATAACCGGAGACAGTATTTGTGCAATACAATAGCCCAGAGTTAGCTGTGCCATCACCTGTGAGGCTTTAAGACCATAAAGCCGACCCACGGTACTTAAAGTAAGTGACACAATGCCCATAAAGGCAAAGCCAAACAGGCTGGCGGATAGGATAGTGGTGTACAAGCTATAGCCCGATGCCAATAAGGTATTGCTCAACACGCCGACAGCAAATGCGACCTTTAAAGAATTTAAACGCCCAAAGCGGCGTGCAGCTCTGTCCCAGATAAAGGGCGCAATGGCCGCGGTGACGCCCACAAGCAGCCAAACTCGCTCGCCGAAGCCTTCCAGTGGCTGTAGTTCAGTAATTAACGAAGTGAAAGTCACATTCAGGGTATTGCTAAAACCGGCACAAAAATAGGCGGCAGACATTAACCAAAGCCATTTCGTCGATGGCAGGCGCGATTGCTTGCCCAGGTCATCCATGCGCGACATTTCAATTTCGTCTGCTTTGGGCATGGGCAGCAAGCCAACGGCCGGGATAAACAATATAAAACCGACGGCCGCCAGAATCACCCACTGCAAGCGCCAGTTAACCGCGAATAGCGAATCAAGGCCGGTCAGATCCACAACCAGTGCACTGACGATAATGCCTAAACCCAAGCCTGAAAAATGAATGCCCAGTTCTTGCCGATAGCCATTGTGGTGTAGCCAATTGAGGATTAAACCGGCGCCGAGCATAAACCCGGTGGCACTGGCAACGCCGGTAAAAAAGCGGCTGGCATACCACACCACAGGGTTTTCATGGGCGGCCATAACGGCCGTGGCCAGTGCGGCGACAAATAATCCGTAGCGATAGAAAAAATCTTTAACGCGTAAATCACCCACTAGCCAAACAATAAATAAACCCGTTAAATAGCCCCAATAATTTAAGCCGGCCAATAGGCCTGCACCACCTTCTGTTAAATCAAGCTGGGCCTGCATATGGGGAATCATTGGCGTCAGGCTGTAGCGAGCAATGCCCATACTGAGTATAAGGGCACAGACTCCGGAAAAAAGAACAGAAAATCGGGTTGCTTTAATGAACAAAATAGTACTCCACCAATTAAATCAAAGTGCGAATGCGCGCGAGTATCTCATTGGGCGTTGAACTGTGTCTCATCGCGTCAATAACCTCGCCTTGCTGGTTAATAATGTAGTAACGAGAGCTGTGCCTAAAGGCATAGTCCAGGTCAATTTTTTCAATTTCGTCCAATTCGATTCCGTCTAGCTTGTAGTAGGCGCCATAGTCTTGGATGATGGTGTCGATTGCTTTTTGGCTGCCGGTGACGCCGACAATTTTAGAGTGGTATTGCTTGCTGTACTCGGCCAGTTCCTTGAGCGTGTCCCGCTCGGGATCGAAGCTCACCAGTATGACCTGCACATCGTCTATCTCTTGTGGCGTTAAATTGTTGAGGGTGTTTCTAATCACGCTCATGGAAATGGAGCAGACCTCTCGGCAGCTGGTAAAGCCGAAGTACATCATCACCACTTTACCCCGATAATCGCTCAATGAAACATCGCCATGGTAGCCTTGAAGGGTAAACTCCCCGCCAATTTTGCCGTCCTCTCCGCCTAGATTGCGGGGCGGCATTTCATCGGAAAATAACAGGAAAGAGATCAGAGTAGCCACAAAAATAGCGCCTGCCATCATCAGGCCAAAGACCAGTTGTTTAGACTGGGACTCGCTAAGTTTCATATCAGTGCCCCATCAGCATATTGTGGTTGAGGTGGGCCATGATCCAAATAGAACCGACAATTAAAATGGCGACCAGAACCACTACAAAAATAGCCGAAGTGGTGTTCCAGATTTGCTCGGATGAAGCATTCATATGTAAAAAGAAAACCAGCTGTACAAATACTTGCCCAACCGCACAGAGTAATATCACGATCACGGCGGGCGTGCCGCTCATTAGCTCCAGCATAACGATGCCGAAGGGAATCGCCGTCAATACAATGGACAGTATCAAGCCCATTACATACTCTTTAACGCTACCGTGGGCGGCACCGCCGTGTTGGTGATGGGCATCAGCACTAGGATTTGCCATTAGAGAACCCCCATTAAGAAAACGACACTGAAAACACAAATCCAAATAATATCGAGGAAGTGCCAAAATAAACTTAAGCAGGTCAGCCTGACCATATTGTTCTCGGTCAGTCCTTCTTTTAGCATCAGGCACACCAGTACGATCATCCAGATCATGCCGGCTAAAACGTGCAAACCGTGTGTGCCGATTAAACCATAAAAGGCCGACCAGGCACCGCTGGTCCATGCGGCGCCACCTTCATGGGTGAAGTGAACAAATTCATTGATCTCCATAATCAAAAAGCCAAGGCCCAGCAACCAGGTCGCGCCCAGCCACCTGATCATGCCAGACATATTTTTTTTATTGGCCTCGAGCATGGCCATGCCAAAGGTAAAGCTGCTCAACAAGAGTAAAGCGGTTTCACCCAGTACATAGCTTAGGTCGAACAGTTCTTTAAATTCAATTTCGCCGGCAAAGTTACCTTGGAGTACGGCAAATACCGCAAATAGTGTGGCGAATAAAATACAGTCACTCAGGATGTAAATCCAAAAGCCGAAGACGGTATCGCCACCATAGTCGTGGTGATGCTCTTCTTCGATAAAGCCGGTGTAACCCACCGGTGGTGAGGAAAGTTCTGCGCTCATTGTCTTACTCTTAATTGAAATTAGATACTAATTGCCATTGGCTGGTCCAGATCATCTTCATTGCGCTTATCTTTAGCGTCGGCGATGTCCTGGTGATGTCGGTTTTCAATGGCTTCAATTTCTTCCACTTCGACGTAGTAGTCCTTCTGTTTCTCGAAGGCATAAACAATCCACGATGCCACGATGCCCAGTGTGCCAAAGATCGCCATCCACCAGATATGCCAAACCATGGCAAAGCCCATAATTAAGGAAAAGCCGCTAATAACAATGCCTGCCCAGGTATTTTTTGGCATATGTATGCGTTGATAAGAATCGGGGCGCTTATAGGCCAGGCCATACTTTTTCACATCGTGAAAGTGGTCGCGATCGCGCACCGCCGGTAATTTGGCAAAATTGTAAAAAGGCGGCGGCGATGATGTCGCCCACTCCAGCGTGCGGCCATCCCAGGGGTCGCCGGTAACGTCGCGATTCTTTTTGTGGTCGCGAATACTGGCGAAAATTTGATAAAACTGAGTCAGAATCCCTGCAAGCACAACAATCGCGCCGACCCCGGCCACCAGTAACCAATCATTCCACACCGGGTTCTCATAGTAATTGAGGCGGCGAGTCATGCCCATAAAGCCGAGCACATACAGCGGCATAAAGGCTAAAAAGAAGCCCACTGTCCACAGTACGCAGGCGACTTTACCCAGGCGTTCATCCAGGGTAAAACCCGTTGCTTTCGGGAACCAGTACGTCAGCCCGGCAAAGTAGCCAAACAGGGCGCCGCCGATAATCACATTGTGAAAGTGCGCCACCAAAAACAAACTGTTGTGCAGTACAAAATCCACCGCAGGGATGGCCAGCATTACCCCGGTCATGCCGCCGATGGCAAAGGTCAAAAAGAATGCAACCGTCCACCACATGGGTGAGCTGTATTCCACCTTGCCTTTATACATGGTGAAAATCCAGTTAAACAGTTTGACCCCGGTGGGGATGGAGATAATCATGGTGGCGATGCCAAAGAAGGCGTTAACGCTGGCGCCTGCGCCCATGGTAAAGAAGTGGTGCAACCACACCACAAAGGACAGCAGCATAATGCACGCCGTTGCCCATACCAGGGAGGTGTAACCAAATAAACGCTTGCGGGAAAATGTGGCAGTGACCTCCGAGAAAATACCAAAGGCGGGCAGAATCAAAATATAAACCTCAGGGTGCCCCCAGGCCCAGATCAGATTGACATACATCATCTGATTGCCGCCCATTTCACCGGTAAAAAAGTGGGTGCCGATATAGCGATCCAGGGTGAGCAGGGTGATGGTAACGGTCAAAATAGGAAAGGCAACCACGATCAGGGCGTTGGCGCAAAAAGAAGTCCAGGTAAATACCGGCATCTTCATTAGGGTCATGCCCGGTGCCCGCATACGCAAGATGGTGACAACAAAGTTAACCCCTGTCAGCAGGGTGCCAATGCCGGATATTTGCAAGCTCCAAAGCCAGTAGTCCACCCCGACCCAGGGACTGTATTCCAGCCCCGATAAAGGCGGGTAGGCGAGCCAGCCGGTCGCGGCAAATTCTCCCAAAAATAATGACACATTAATCAGGATGGCGCCGACTGCGAACAGCCAAAAGCTCAATGAGTTCAGAAACGGAAAGGCCACGTCGCGGGCGCCGATCTGTAGCGGCACAACAATATTCATCAAGCCCACAATAAACGGCATGGCCACAAAGAAGATCATAATTACCCCGTGGGCGGTAAATATCTGATCGTAGTGTTCCGGCGGCAAGTACCCGGCGCCGGATTCGCTGGCCACTGCCATCGCCTGCTGGGAGCGCATTAAAAGCGCATCCGAAAACCCCCGCACCAACATAATAAAGGCCGCGATAATATACATGATGCCGATCTTTTTATGATCGACCGAGGTAAACCACTCCTCCCACAGATACTTCCATTTACCAAAATAGGTGATTGCACCCAGTATGCCAATACCGCCAATGACAACCACGCTGAATGTGGTCACCAGCACCGGGTCGTAATAGGGTACGGAGTCGAAGGTCAGTTTCCCGAAAATCAAATCCGGGTCGGTTATGATGGTTTGGTTACCTGCCATTTATTGCTCCAGTAAATCGTTCAATAACGTCGCTAAATAATAATGGGTTTACCGAGGAGTAACGAATCGGATCGACATCTCGGGATTTAACCCGCAACTGCGTCATGACCTCGTCGGTAAGTGGGTTGTCAGCATTTTTGACCGCTTCGAGCCATTGCTGGAATTCTTCTTCTGAGCTTGCGTGAGTATCGAATTTCATACCCGAAAAACCAAAGCCGCTGTAGTTGGCTGAGTAGCCCGGGTAAATGCCTGGTTCTGTGGCCATTAAATGCAGGCGATTTTCCATGCCGGACATGGCATAAATCATTGAGCCCAGTTGCGGAATAAAAAAGGAGTTCATTACCGTGTCTGAGGTCACCAAAAATTCCACCGGTACATCCACTGGAATGGCCAGCTCGTTAACGGTGGCAATTTCGTGTTCCGGGTAAATAAATAACCACTTCCAGTCCATCGCCACTACCTGTACCACTATGGCTGGCTTGTCAGACTCTATCGGTTTGCGGGGGTCAAGGGAGAAGCTGGTAATATAGGTGATTACACCGAGTACGATAATAATCAGAATGGGAATGGTCCACACGACCGCTTCAATTTTGTTGGAGTGCTCCCAGTCCGGTTTGTATTCGTGTTTGGTATTGCTCTTGCGATAGCGGTAGGGAAACCATACCCCCATAATGGTGACCGGAATAACCACGATTAACATAACCAGCGTGGTAACGATAATCAGTGTCATTTGGGTGCTGGCAACGGGTCCTTTGGGGTCAAATAATATAAAGTTACAGGCGCTCAATGCGAGCGAGAGGATTATAAGGCAAAATATTTTGCCCATAACGACTACATTTTTTTTCACTTTTTTACCTAAAATAATAATGAACAATTTTTCAGATATCTTTCTGCCTGCGGTTTGTTTGACAAACCTTAGACGTACTTAAAGACCATCACATGACATCCGTCAAGTTGCATCTGACATTAAAACCCTTTTGATTCTTAATTATTATTGGGGGGGATCCAGTCCTAACAGGAATAATTGGCTGATCTCAACTCGATTGACCGACGCTAAAAAAGCAAGCGTGCTTTGTGAGCGACGGGTAAAAAATCACTGCATGGTTAGTTATGCGACAATTATAATGTGCTGATCAGTTAAGTCACAACCTTAGTGCTGACTCAAATCAATTATAGCCTATAATTCTTTTAACGTGGTGCCTCGCTGTTAATCTCCAGTAAAAATCGTTACAATTCGCTGCTGTTAAATTATGCTAGTGGTGTTTGCTGGCATTTTGTTAGGAGTATTCATGTCATCCATCCGCAAAGTTGTTCTCGCCTATTCGGGCGGACTCGATACCTCGGTCATTGTTAAGTGGCTGCAAATCACCTACCAGTGTGAAGTGGTCACCTTTACCGCTGATCTGGGGCAGGGCGAAGAAGTTGAGCCCGCTCGGGCAAAGGCCCAGGCTCTGGGTGTGAAAGATATTTATATTGACGACCTGCGCGAAGAGTTTGTTCGCGACTTTGTCTACCCCATGTTCCGCGCCAATACCGTTTACGAAGGCGAGTACCTGCTGGGAACCTCCATCGCCCGCCCTTTGATTGCCAAGCGCATGATAGACATTGCCAATGAAACCGGAGCCGATGCCATTGCTCACGGCGCCACGGGTAAAGGCAATGACCAGGTGCGTTTTGAACTCGGCGCTTATGCCCTCAAGCCTGGTGTGCAGGTGATTGCGCCATGGCGTGAGTGGGATTTAAATTCTCGGCAATCATTAATGGATTATTGCCAACAACACGGGATTCCCGTCGATTTTTCATCTAACAAAAAAAAATCACCCTACTCCATGGATGCGAACCTACTGCATATTTCCTACGAGGGCGATATGCTGGAAGACCCCTGGGCTGAGGCCAAAGACGATATGTGGCGTTGGAGCCTATCGCCAGAAGCCGCCCCCGATCAAGCATGTTACCTGACACTACGCTATGAACACGGCGATATTGTGGCCATTGATGATAAACCCATGTCACCGGCAACGGTGCTCACCACATTGAATACAGTGGGTGGTGAACATGGCGTCGGGCGTTTGGATATTGTCGAAAATCGCTATGTGGGTATGAAGTCTCGCGGCTGTTACGAGACCCCGGGGGGCGTGATCATGCTAAAAGCCCACCGCGCCATAGAATCGCTCACTCTCGACCGTGAAGTGGCGCATTTAAAAGATGAGTTGATGCCCAAGTATGCCAAGCTTATTTACAACGGTTACTGGTGGAGCCCCGAACGGCAAATGTTGCAGGCAGCCATTGATCAGTCCCAACAACAGGTCAATGGTGAAGTGCGGGTAAAGCTTTACAAGGGTTCTGTCTCCGTGGTGGGTCGACGCTCTGCTCAAAGCTTATTTGATCAAAAGATCGCCACCTTTGAGGATGATGCGGGCGCCTACAACCAGCAGGATGCCGAGGGCTTTATCAAACTCAATGCCTTAAGATTGCGCATTGCCGCCAATAAAGGTCGTGATTTGTTGTAAGTTCTGAGTAAAGCTTGTTTCGCAAAGTTAGCGGGAATAACTCTTAATGAGAGGTCTTTTACTCATTCTTCTGAGCCCATAAATCTCAGCACATATTCCGTATTCAGCATTTAAAATCACTGGTATTAATCCCATACTTTTTCAATTTTTGATTAAAGGTTATTCTTTCAATAGTAAGCGCCTCTAAAACCGGGGCAACTTTGCCCTTGTGCTTGACTAAATACTCCTTTATCAACATGGCCTCATAATTTTCTACCTGGTCTTTTAGGCTGTGTGAAGCCGCCGCCGGCGCGTTGCTTGATGACTGATTATGCAAGGCGTAATCAATATCACTACAGTGCCGCATGGCATGACGCGTGGCGATATTGATTAACTCGCGAATATTGCCCGGCCATTGATAGGCCATCAGTTGCTGTTTTGTATAGGGCTTAATGGGTTTGTATTGGGTCTTTAATTGTTTGCACGATTGCGCGCAAAAGCTTTCAAATAGATGAATAATATCGTCACCGCGATCCCGCAGTGGCGGTAAATGTAGCTCAGCCACTTGCAAGCGGAAGAATAAATCCTGGCGAAAATTCGGGTTATCTTTTAAAACGGTTTTGGTGGCAGAGACCAGCCGACAATTAATGGGGATTTCTTCATTGCTGCCGACAGGCGTAATTGTTTCATCGGACAAAGCGCGCAGTAGTTTTGCCTGAGTGGCCAGGGGCAGGCTCTCCACCTCATCTAAAAATAAGGTGCCGTTGTTGGCATGCTCTAGCTTGCCCGTGCGATTTTGTTTTGCGTCGGTAAAGGCTCCCTTGCGGTAACCGAAAAGTTCAGCTTCGGCCAGTGACTCGGGAATCGCCGCGCAGTTAAGCGCAACCAGAGGGCCGCTACGCTCAGGGCTGTAGTGATGCAAGCAGTGAGCCACTAACTCTTTGCCGGTGCCGGTCTCACCATAAATCATCAGCGGAATATTCACCGCAGCAAAATCCAGAATGGCAGAGCGTATTTTTTCTATCGCCGCGCTATAGCCCAAGATGCGCTGATTAATATTATCGCTATGGTGTGAATGCTGTTTAGCCTGTCTTAGCGACAAGGTTAAAAATCGTTTTTCTGCCGCGCGGCTAACCACTTTTAGCAGTCGATCAGTGTTAAAGGGTTTTTCGATAAAATCATAAATTCCTTGCTTAATGGTATCGACCGCAAGTGATATATCGCCATAAGCCGTCATTAAAATAATCGGGATGTCATTGTCGATAGCCAGGGCCTGCTGCGCAAATTCAAAACCGTCTCCGTCAGGCATCCGCAAGTCACTTAAAATAACCATGGGGGCATCGGGCTTTATCTGTTTGATTGCCTGACCCACTGAGGAGTAGGTTTCAATGTTTGAAAACTCGGTGGATAATAAATCGGCGGTGTTAATCCGTATATCGTCGTCATCATCGATAATAACAACAGTGATGCTATGGTGGTGGCTGAGTGCATTCATACTGTGGCGGTATTATTCTGTTGTGTTATTTGTTGTGAGTCATGGGCTTGCATAGAGCTTTGGTGCCTGTCCATTAATGGAAACACTATTTTAAATTGCGTGCCCTTGGCATCACTGCTGACTTCAATGCTGCCATTATATTCCTGGATGATTTCATAGGTAATGGATAAGCCAAGCCCAAGACCTTTACCCACTTGCTTGGTGGTAACGTAAGGGCTGAATACCTTGTTCATTAACTTGGGTTCAATACCTGATCCGTTGTCGTGAATGCATATGCTCGCACTGTTGTCGCTGTGGCCACTGGTGACGGTGATCAGTGGCGACGGACTATGGCTAAGAGCATCAATGGCATTTTGAAG
>JBCBZU010000482.1:0-1886 GCA_039815165.1 Pseudomonadota bacterium | reverse complement strand
GAACGCAAGCTGAGCTATGTTTTTATTAGCCATGATATTGAGGTTATAAGAGCCCTTAGCCATCGAGTCGTGGTTCTGCAACAAGGACAAGTGGTTGAGCAGGGCAATGCGAACAGCGTTCTCGAAAATCCTGCTCACCCCTATACACAGAGGCTGCTTGCGGCCAATTTAGCGAGATAAGAAATAGCGCCCAGCGGCAAACTGCGCAAAAAAATCAGGTAAAAAAAGCCGTGCTTTAGGCCTGCAAGGGAGGGAGTGTTAGTTCATAGTGTTAATAATGGGCAGAAATTTTGTGTCCCATACCTGCTGGTCAATAATACCGACATGCTTGTAGCGAATAATACCGTCTCTATCGAGCAAGTAAGTCTCTGGCGCGCCATAAACGCCGAGATCCAAGGCGAGTCTGCCTTGCTGGTCAACAATATTCCATCGATAGGGGTTACCCAATTCTTGCAGCCATTGACGGGCAGCTTGGCTGTCATCCTTGTAGTTCAGGCCGACAATCCTAATGCCCGATTGCGCCAGTTGGTTTAAAAAAGGGTGTTCCACTTTACAGGCCACACACCATGTCGCCCATATATTGACTAAGGCAAGCTCACCCAGCAAATCCTGGTGAGAGGTCAATTGAGACTCATCATCTAATCGAGGTAAAGAGAATGCCGGCACGCGTTTATCGATTAATGCCGATGGCAGATCTTGAGGATTGTAGCCCGACGACAAGCTCCACCAAAAAAAGCCGGCCAACACAACAAAGACAATCAGGGGAATAAATAACTTTAGTCGGTTCATAAACTGTTAGTCTTCTAATGGCTGACTGTTTGAGTACTGGCCGTTACAGCCTGGGGCTTGGGGCTCGCTGTTTTTTGCCTTACCGCTTTTTTAAGCCGATAGCGCTTATCGCTGATAGCCAGAAAACCGCCTAAAGCCATCAGTATTGAACCTAACCATATCCATGGAATAAAAGGCTTGTCATGGATGCGAATCGCCCAGGCAACAGCGCCACTCTCGCCGGGCTCCAGGGCTTCACCCATCGCGATAAACAGGTCGCCAAAGGCACTGGAGTCAATGGCCGCTTCTGTCATAATGTCATCAGTTGAAAAATAGCGGCGTTTTTCCGGCTTTAGTTCACTGATTTTTTGCCCGTCTGCAAACACCTCTATATAAGCACGCTGCGCTATATAATTGGGGCCATTCACTTCTTCAAGTGCCGCAAAGCGGTATTCGTATGCGCCAATTGCAACGGTTTCACCGACCTCCATGCGCAAATCGCGCTGATCATTGTAAATGGTATTCAAACAGGTGCCTAATACCGTAACCGCAACACCAATATGGGCGCACACCATTCCATAATAACTTTTCGACAAGCGGGCCAAGCCCAGGCGCAGTGTTTTGGCATTGCGGACCTTGTGCTGCATATCCCTAAGGGTGACAGTGATCACCCAGGACGCAACAAACACGGTAATCGCGGCACTGATACGATAGCCATCCCATATACCAGCGGGAAGATAGCCGCGATCACAAGGCTAATGGTGAGCGGGTGTTTTAACAGTGACCACATCTGCATCATATTGGTTTTCTTCCACAATGCCAGTGGCCCCATGGCCATAAAAATACAGAGTAAAGCCATAAAGGGGACAAAGAAAAAATTAAAGTAAGGCGGCCCCACGGAAATCTTGCCTAAATTCAAGGCATCTGCAAACAGTGGATACAAAGTGCCTAACAGCACTGTCAACATAATAATCACGAGAATAATATTATTCACCAATAAAAATCCAAGCCGTCACTGCGGGACCAAGTGTGAAGTAAAAGACTACATTTAAAATCAAAAATGCAATCATGGTCGTTTTAATCCATTTGGGGGTATTGCCGATGAAGTAGTTTAACGT
>JBCBZU010000265.1:0-3888 GCA_039815165.1 Pseudomonadota bacterium | reverse complement strand
GTGACAGTGGATTATCTTAATTCAAAATTAACGGGAACGACATAGTTGAATGAGGTCTTTCCGTGTTGAAGTTCTTGGGGAATGGTGGGAAGGGGGGAGGCGCGCTTTAGCATTTTCTCAACGGCTTTGTTCAAGCTTTTATACGGTGATGGTTCCGAAATAGTATAGGCGATTACATTGCCGGCTTTATCAATTGTAAAATCCAGCATAACGGTACCTTTCTGGCCTCGGCGTTTTGCCATACTGGGGTAGCGTTTGAACCGTTCTAACCAGGTGAGTAAAGTCGCTTCGTAGGCAAGCCGTATATCCGGGTTGCCGCCATCAGAGACAGCGCTTGGTGTATATTCTTCAACAAGGTCTTGGTCCTTGACGGGTTGTTGTTCAGCGACTTGTTGTTCATTCAGTGGTTCATTTAGTTGTTCATCCAGCGGTTCTTTATCAGTCACTTGCGCAGTATGGGCGTCCACTACCGGCTGGGAAGTAATAATCGGTGTTGGCTTTGCAATAGCCTTGGCTTGCTTTTTAGCAATGGGGTTAGACGGTGTTTTAGGGTTGACTTTTTTCTGCGGTTTTAGGCTTGGAGGGGGCAGTATTTTTTTTAAGCTGATGTCAATACTTTGATTGCCGGGATCGTTAGCAACCTGTTCAACGCTCGGTGCTTGGACGCTTATAAAAAAAATAAGGTGCAGCACCACCGCGATTAATGTCGCCGCCAGCCAGCTTAGTGGACCAGAAAACGCAGGTGTGAGAATCAATGATGATCTAGGCACTGGATTTATTGTCTTTATTGATTGATAAATGCAAACGTTAGCGCGCAGTGTGTGCGAGTGTTTGAAACCAGCTTGTCGCCGTCTGTTGGCATGCTTAGAAAGACTCGCTGTTATCAGGGTTTATAACGGTTAACAAGCGAATTGATTGCAGGCCAGCAGCGCCTAATTTTTCCATTATATCAATTAAATCCTTGGATTTTACTTTTTTATCCGCTTTTAGCTGTACGCTTATCACTTGGTTTTCGACGAGTGTTTTCTGTATAAAATCAATCAGTTGGTCTTCTGTATAGGGTGTTTTTTCAATGGCAAGTTCGCTATTGCTATTCATTAAAATCATAATGTCGTTGGCATTGGCCTCGGTGTCAGCAGAGGCGTCGGGTACGCTGATAGTAAATAGATCAGCTTTGGTAAAAGCACCCGCAAGCATAAAGAAAATCAGTAATAGAAATACAATATTTACCAGCGGTAATACCGTTTCCAACTCACGCTTTTGTTGTGGCTCGTCAATGTCCATTGGGCTCACTCTGTGATTGGTCTTTGACCAGAGAAATATTTGATTCGGCAAATTGGCTCAAAGCATCCAAAACAGTAAGCAATTCTTGCAGGGGTAGATCGTTGACGGGTTTGATCAATACAGGGTGGTCTAAATCCTGACGAACCTGCTCACGGACCCTATTGATAATTTCACCCAGAGGCAGTGCTTTTTTATTGAGTGAGTACTGATTATTGAAATCAACTTCAACCAGGCTTTGTGTGCTCAGATTAAGGGCCAGAGACTCAGATTCCCCTACACCGAGTTCAATATATTTCCATTCGACAAAGCTTGAGGCACGCATAAAAAAAATCAATAGAATAAAAACAACATCAATTAAGGGCGTTAAACTAATAAGCGTACGCCGGCGATGGTTTTGTGAAATGTTCACAGTAATGAATAATGCCTTAACGCGTCGCCGATAAATGACTTGCCATGGCCAGTGCAGTCGCCTCATCATCTTCACCGATGGATAAAGCCTGTGATTTTCGAGCAGGGGCTTTAGCTATAGCGACAGCGCTTACCGCCTCAGTTACGGTTAGCCCACAGGCTTCGCTGGTGAATACCTGGGTTATAGTATCCTCCATCACCAGCGTAAACTGCTCGACTCGTTGTTCCAGCCAATTGAGCGCGATAACTGCTGGAATGGCAACGATTAAGCCTGCTGCTGTGGTTAATAGCGCTTCCCAAATGCCTCCCGATAACAGGGCTGGATCTATGCTTGAGCCTGCATTTTGTAAGTTTTGGAAGGCGCTAATCATGCCGATTACTGTGCCTAACAGACCCAGTAGCGGGCTTAATGTAGCGATGACCTCTAAAATCTTTAGGTAAGAGCGGGCGCCGGCAAGCTGTTGTTTGGCGAGACGAGTGACTTCTTCGCGTGCAACAAGATCGTCGGCATTTTGTATTTTAAGACTCATGGCCACTTCTAAAACGCGGGCGATGGGGTTGCGGGTTTTTCTTAACAGTGTCAGCGCAATATCAGCGCGACTTTTGTGCCAGTGCTGTAGCGCAGCATCGATGATTTTATAGCGATTAAAGCCCATCCAAGAGAACTGCCAGCCCTTGAGTAACAACACAATCAATGCAAGCACCGACATTGCGATTAAGATCATAATGACCGGGCCGCCTGCGTCGATCAGTGCCTGTAGTTGGTCCAGCTTAAGGCCCGCCGAGGCGGTATCCAGGGCAGTGTCGGTATTTGGCGCTGAACTGCCAATGACTTGGGCGTCACCACTTTGCTGAGTAATTACCGGGCTTTGTGGGAGGGTATCGCCACTTGCAAATAGTGGTTTTTTATCGCTGAGCTCGTTTGGGGACATAAAAAATCTCATCTAAAAGATGTTGGCATCAAAAGCAATGCAGTGTTTCGGTTGCGTGTTGCCAGCTTCGGGAACTGCCACGCAAAAACGCCTTGATATTAACTCAAACGATAATGATTATCAATAATGATGAGGTGGCTCAGGCCGCTTGAAGCGCGATAATGCCTGTCCTTTAGCCCCTTTAGCCCTCTTTTCCTTTGGCCCTCTTTTCCTTTGGCCCTGTGGGTAAAGACGCCTATTGCAAGCGCGCAATATCCACCCGCATTTCACCGCAAGGCGTTTCCACATAGTGACTACTGACGGCGCCAAAGCCAATTTTGTTGAGTGAATTCGCGATCACGCCATCTGTAAAAGAGAGGTCACTGCCTGTGATTGACGGTAGAAAGCGGCCGGTAATGTGGCTTTCTGGCTGTGTGCGCTCATGGGACAGGGCTTCGTGAAAACTAATAAAGACGCCTGTTTCGCTGAGGGATAACTTGATTTTTTGAAGCAGTGCATCGAGGTTGTTTGCAAAGTAAAGGGACATGGACGCCCAAATAATATCGTAGCCCTCACCCAGAGAATCACAATTATAATCACCTGCCTTAATACGCAGGCGAGGGTCGCTACTATGGATTTTATCGACGCATTTGGGCAAATCAAATAGTGTGACATGAATAGAAGGGTGTTGTTGTAGGATACGCTCTGACAATAACTCTGATCCGCCACCCAAATCCAAAAAGGTGTTTGCAAAAGACCACTCGGGCAGTTTGACTATTTGCTCAAGCGCAGTGTCAGTGCCCATGGTTTGATGAAAACTGTACAGACGCTTTCGGCTATTTTGCCAAAAGTCTTGTTCGAGAAAAGTGAGGTGGTCTGCGGGTGATTTTCCTGTTTTGAGTATATTTTTAATGACCTCTTTATCGGCATACTTAATATTTTTAAGCTGCAACAAGAGGTCTTTTATACAATAAGTTGAGCGCGCGCACAGATAGCGTTCCACGCTGTCGCTCAACTTATAGTGCTGATCTTTTTTTTGAATTAATTCGATACTACAAAGCGCGTCAAGTAACAAGGCTGTTGGCTTTAAGCTCAGCGATAGTGCTTTGGCAATGGAGTGGCTGCTTTGCCACTCACTGCTTAGCTGATCAAAAATAGCCAGGTCAAAGGCGGACTCTATAATTTCCCACAGTATTGAGCCAAGGAATAAATCAAAAAGATACGTGGGGGTATTATGCTTACTCATTATTCGAATTTTGCCGAAAGCCTGATACCAACAGATTGC
>JBCBZU010000103.1:0-6676 GCA_039815165.1 Pseudomonadota bacterium | reverse complement strand
GAAGGTTTGAAATGACAGTGTATTCTTTCCTTTAAACTGGGTAGTAAGCCTGGCTAATCGTCTGCATTTTGTAAATGGTTACAGAGAAAGTTCTACAGAGAAAGTTCTACAAAGTCATAATCACTGGATCTTTTTCTGTGCAATATCGCCGATGCTCGACAAAGCTAAAACAATCCCTTATTAATCCATAAATGAACAACAATGCTGGCCGCATAACCCAAGGCTATCACCGGCGTCCATTTTAAATGACTAAAAAAAGTATATTTGCCTTGCGCCTGTCCCATGAGCGCAACACCTGCTGCAGAACCGATCGATAACATGCTGCCCCCCACGCCGGCGGTTAGCGTTACCAATAACCACTGGCCCAAATTCATCTCTGGCTGCATGGTTAATACGGCGAACATCACCGGGATATTATCGATAATGGCTGATAAAACCCCCACCGCAATATTGGCATAAAGCGGATTCCACTGGGTATACATTAACTCCGAGGCCAGACTTAAATAGCCTAAAAAGCCCAAGCCTCCCACACACATGACAATCCCGTAGAAAAACATAAGCGTATCCCATTCTGCCCGCTGCACGTGACTAAAAAAATTAAAGGCGGTCACGTTGTTTAAGCTCTCTAATTTTTCAGGATTATTTTTATAGTATTGGCGCTTTCTGTCCAGCGAGCCCGGCAAGGTTTTTTGCAAAAAATAACCAAAAAACTGCAAATAAGCCAAGCCGGTCATCATGCCAAAAACAGGCGGTAAATGTAGCAGGCTATGACACAGGATGGCGGTGGTGATGGTCGCTAAAAATAACGCCACTATACGCTTGGCGCCGCGTTTCATTTCGACGTTGGCTTCTGCGGCCATGGGTTTTTCGTCGGGAACAAAGAAATGCATAACCGCTGCGGGGATCAGTGCATTGACAATTGCCGGTAAAAATAATACAAAAAACTGTTGGAAATCCACCAGGCCTTTTTGCCAAACCATCAAGGTGGTAATATCGCCAAAAGGGCTAAAGGCGCCGCCGGCATTTGCGGCGACTACAATATTAATGCAGGCAATGCTAACAAAGCGGATATTGCTGCCGCCGACAGCCAGGACCACTGCACACATCACCAGGGCGGTGGTTAAGTTGTCAGCGATGGGGGAGATAAAGAAAGCCAACACCCCAGTTACCCAAAACAACTGTCGAAAACCCAGGCCACGGTTGACCAGGCAGACACGCAGCCAGTCAAATAAGCGACGTTCTTCCAGCGCAGAAATATAGGTCATGGCCACTAATAGAAAAAGCAATAACTCCGAGTACTCTAATAAATTATGCCTAAGCGCTTGCTCCACCATTGCGTCGTGATCGTTCACAGAATAATAAATGGCGATAAGAATCCAGATAAGCCCCGCTGCCAGTAATACGGGTTTTGATTTGCGCAAATGCAAGTACTCTTCAGCAATCACTAATACGTAAGCCATAAAGAAAATAGCCAGGCAAATATAGCCGATGCTGCTATTGCTTAGATCGACGATACCATCACTGACTGTAGACGCAAATAGGGGAAAACTAAAAAAAACAGAGAAAAAACCAAACAACAAACGATACATAAAACGACTCGGAACAACAACAAAGCTACAACAAAGCTACAAAAAAGCTAAAACAAAAACGCCGGGGATTATATAGGACAAAGCGATGGCAGACCACCATTAGGCTGGGGTCGACTCCGCTTGCTGCTACTACAGAAAACCATTAAAAAAAGCAATTAAAAAAGCCACTAAAAAAGACCGCTAAAAAAAGCTAAGGCCGATAAGTAACAAGCAGGCGAATGGCATTCACCGTAAGCTGGCAGTGATTTTCTAGAGCGTCCTGCATACGAGCAAAGCCGTCTCTTAGCCGTTGAATATCGTTATCCGCAATGGCTTCATTTTGTTTTTGAAGCTGTTGCAGCCTGGCGACTTCCAACTCGCTGCGCTGCTGTAAATCATTCACTGAGCTTGCGATCACCAGGCCTAGCTCCTGCTGCGCCAAGGCTTCTGCCTGTTCTGTTAATTGGTTGATTTGCTGTCGATAGTCTTTAATCACCGCATGCCGAATAGATTTATCCGCCGGTTCAATCAGCCACGATAGCTTGTCCGAAGGCAAGGCTGCCTGCAGATTTTTAGGGTTGTTGTCGGTCACTACCGCGCGCAAACCGGATTGGGTTAAAAACCTCTGTACTGACTTTTGCTCGGGTGATTGGATATCGACAGTGTAAAGGACTTCTGCAAACAATATTCCTGGCTTTAAACTTTGATTGGGGAACAGGCCCACACTGGCGACACCCAAGTCCGAACACCCAATCATTTCATTGAGACCTTGCATCAAGGGGTGGTCCCAGGTGATAAACTCGATATCCTCGCGTGCGCTTGCGGTGACGCGGTCAAAAGTCATCTCACATCCTTCTAGCGGAATACCAGGGATCATCGGCACCAGCATTTGGTCTGAGGGTATTAGTCGGTAACGGTGCTCATCAAGCTGCTCGTAATGAAGATTTAATACATCGGCAATACTTTCCAATAATTCTTTTGGATTATTGCCTTGCTCTTGTGTTTGTATTTTTTCAAGCCATTGATTGGCTTCGGGCTGTCGGCAACTATTTATTTCCAGCAGGCGATCCCGCCCTTGCTCCAGCTCTTGTAGCAAATCCTTTAATTCTTGTTTTACTTGCGCGGCAGTGGACTCCGGCTCAGCACAATATTGTGCAAACCAACGATCATGGATTAATCCCGCCGCTGGATTAATGTGTTCAATCGCGTTCAGCACATCGGCAAACCACTCTAAGCGTATCGCATCATCCGCTGAACCTGTACATATATGAATTTGAACATCCTGCGTTTGACCAATGCGGTCTAAGCGACCAATACGCTGCTCCAGCACATCGGGGTGATCGGGCAAATCCCAACAGACCAGCTGGTGACAAAACTGAAAGTTGCGCCCTTCACTGCCAATTTCAGAACACAGCAATAAGGGCGCCCCCTCCTCTGCATCGGCAAAATAAGCCGCCGCACGATCGCGTTCAATTAGGGTCATATCTTCATGGAAGACCGGGCAATCAATGCCAATTTTGCGGTAGATCCATTGCTTCAGGTCAAGTACATCCTGTTTTCGATGAGTAATAAGCAGGGCCTTTTCATGTTTTAGGGATTTTACAAAATCACTGAGCCAGGCTTGTTTTTGCTGTTCATCATCGAAGCAATGTCTTATCAATTTACGCAGCGGAAAACCGCTAACACCCTGGCGGGTATTGCGGTATACCATGCGCCCGGTGCCATAGGTATCCATCAGTAATTCTGCCAGCCCAGAGGCGCTGATATTGAGCTTATCATCTATATCGAAATGGGCTTTTAACTGTTGCTTGTGCTCAGCGGATAAAACCTGATCACTCGATGCATTGGCGCTGGATAATAGGCCGGCAATATCTGTAGCCAGCGATCGATAGTGCGCATAAGCGGACTGAAATTGTTCAAAGTCATGAAACTTCTGTTTATCCAACAACTGCAAGCGCTCAAAATGATTTTGTAAACCCAGGCGCTCCGGCGTTGCAGACAATAACACTATGTGCGGGCTGTGCTCTGCCAAAGCCGTTAAGGCGTGTTCCCGAGGGCCCGGTGCCGCTAAATCAAAATGGTGGGCCTCATCAACAATGACCACATCCCAGGCATCGCACTCAGCCAGTGCGGCGCTCTCCAGAAAAGAATGGGCTGCAATAAAGACCTGTGCATCGTTTAATTCTGCCGCGCCCATTGCCTCGTCGATCAAGGTTCCATGAATGGAAAAGCAACGCAATAGCTCAACAAACCACTGTACCGTAAGCGCCTCAGGCACGACCACCAGAACACGACTGACGTGATGCTGTAACCGTAAACGCTGTAGAATCAAGCCGGCTTCAATGGTTTTACCCAGACCCACTTCGTCCGCCAGCAATACCCTGACCGGTAAATGAGCGGTGGCCGCTTGAGCGACGTAAAGTTGATGAGGCGTTAAGCGAATACGGGCACCGATTAAACCAATCACATCCGAACGCAACCACTGCTGATACGCCCTGGTTAACTGCTCACGCACATCAAACCAGGCGGGCTTATCCAATTGTGCCGCCAGCAGTCGCTTTAGGGGGTGATTCAGTTGCACGGTGGCCGCCAACTGTGTTTCAGGAATAGGCTGCCCGACCTCATTAAAATAGATCAACAGGTCATTAATGGTCTCTACCCGGGTGATCTGATAGCGCTCGCCACTGCTGGTTTCTACTGTTTCGCCTATATCGAAGACGGCACGAGTGAGTGGGGCATTTTTGCGGGCATACTGTCGCTGTTCGCCAGTGGCAGGAAATTCAAGGGTAAGGGTGCGCCCCTGGCACTCAATAATGATACCCAAGCCGAGAGAAGCATCAGTATCTACCAGCCAGCGCTGGCCAATTTGGAGATTTTGCATAAAGATTGCGGAGTAATTCTGATAATGTTCTTTAAAAAGCGCGCATTGTACATTATCCGCAGGCAAATGGTGACAGGTATTTATAGGGCAGGTGAGTCTTAATCACTGCCTCTCTAAACAGGCATATTTGAGGCTATAAAAGCTCTACTTTCTCCTTACCGCAACGTTCACATTTATAGAGAGTGACCAGTTTACCTCGTTTTACATCAAACTGTTTTTTGCTGACCACTTTCCATTTATGAAAGCCATCCCGACACAGACTTTTGCCCTTATGTTTTTGCCAGGGGGTTTTCTTTTTAAATTTCAGCACCTTACCCATAAATGACTCCTCACACAATTGAGGGCTTGTCGATACCGCCAGTATCAGTCGAGAAACCAAGACCCTAAACACACCTATCCATCCCCCAGTCTACACTGTTTTACCCCCAAAAGAATAAACCACCCGCTTCCCTCCCTTCCAACCACTCCGTCCTCCGCATCTGGCAATTCAACCAACACATCGCTAAAATAGCGCCCCCATTACCTGTGCCGCCAATCCTTAAACACTATGAATATTCGCCAAGTTCTCTCACAACGTGTCAGCCATGCCATGCAAGCGGTCGGCATTCCCGATAAATACCAGGCACATGTCGCCCCCAGTAAAAAAGCAGGTTTTGGCGATTATCAGGCCAACGGGGCCATGGGGGCGGCAAAAGCCATGGGTAAAAATCCAAGAGAGTTGGCACAATCCATTATCGATCAACTGGCGCTGGACGATATAGCCGAAAAAGTCGAGATCGCCGGGCCAGGCTTTATCAATATTTACTTATCAGTGCCCTGGCTGGCTGCACAATTAATTAAACTTAGTCGCGCTCCTGTGCAGTCACTCAAGACCGAAAACGCTCAAACGATAGTGATCGACTACTCCCACCCCAATTTAGCCAAAGAAATGCACGTAGGCCACCTTCGATCTACCATTATCGGCGATGCACTGGCACGATTACTGGAAACACAAGGACACCAGGTTATTCGGCAAAATCATGTGGGGGACTGGGGTACACAATTTGGAATGCTCTTAGTTGAATTGGAAGAAAACCTAAACGACGGTGAATCTGCCTCACTGGCTCTAAAAGACCTGGAACGCTTTTACCAGCAATCCAAGCAACACTTTGATAACTCCAAAGAATTCGCCGACAAGGCCAGAGAGTATGTGGTTAAACTACAGTCTGGCGATAAAAACATGCTGGCCCTGTGGGAGCAATTCAAGACCGTTTCCCTACAGCACAGCCAAAGCATCTATGATTCACTGAATGTGACCTTAAAACCCGCCGATGTGCGCGGTGAAAGCGCCTACAACAAGGATTTGGCAGCCATTGTAGAAGACTTAAAAAACCAGGGGCTGGCCGTTGAAGACAAGGGTGCAGTGATCGCCTTCTTAGAAGAGTTGGCCGATAAAGACGGCAAACCCAGCCCGGTAATTGTTCAAAAACAAGGGGGTGGATTTCTCTATTCCACCACCGACCTGGCCGCACTACGCTACCGCAGCAGAGTGTTAAAAGCCAGGCGCATACTCTATATCGTTGATGCCAGACAATCCCTGCACCTGCAACAAGTGTTTATACTCGCCAACAAAGCGGGACTTACCGATAGTCACACAAGCCTGGAACACCACCCCTTCGGCACCATGATGGGTGAAGATGGCAAGCCCTTTAAAACCCGAAGCGGCGCTACCGTTAAACTTGCTGATTTATTGGCACAAGCCATTGAACGCGCAGGAGTACTGGTAAAACAAAAAAATCCCGACCTGAATGCCGAAGACTCTCAAGAAATCGCCCGCAAAGTGGGTATTGGTGCCGTTAAATATGCCGACCTTTCAAAAACCCGGACCCATGACTATATTTTTAGCTGGGACAGCATGCTGAGTTTTGAAGGCAATACCGCACCTTATTTACAATATGCGTTTACCCGAATTCAAAGCATTTTTCGCAAAGCTGATACAGACCCTACAAGTTTGAGCGGCCATATGACGCTGGATCATGACAATGAAAAAGCACTGGCACTAAAGCTATTACAGCTACCCGAAGTCATCGACCAGGTAAGCAAAGATGCCTACCCGCATCTGCTGTGCAACTTTCTGTACGATATTGCCAGTTTGTTTATGCGCTTTTATGAGTCTTGTCCAATACTGAAGTCAGCAGTAAGCGAAGAGGACAAGTTAAGCCGTTTGCAATTATGCCAGGTGACGGCG
>JBCBZU010000259.1:0-4040 GCA_039815165.1 Pseudomonadota bacterium | reverse complement strand
CTGAGTATCCCTGCTCTGATTCTCGCTACAGTATTTTTTTAAACGATGTATGTCGTCTATATCTCCGGAAACGACGACTTGCTTACTGGAATTCACATTGGCGATATCAAGATTACGACAGCCGGAGTCATTCAACAGGCCCACAACCTTTTCCTCAGGCAAGCCGATTACAGCGGCCATGCCACCATTTTTTGCCTGCCCCATGAGTTCACCGCGACGTTTAACCAAGCGCAAGCCTGTTTGAAAATCGAAGCACCCTGCCGCATACAGTGTGTTATATTCTCCTAGACTGTGGCCAGCCAGATAATCCGGCAACACACCTGAGCCTTTTTCTTTATTAAACATAAGGGCATTGACAACAAACAATGCTGGCTGTGAAAACTCTGTTTGACCTAGTTTTCCTTCTGGATCACGCAGGCAAAGATCGGCAATGGAGTAACCGAGAATTTCATCAGCCTGATTAACCAATTGAGGAAATGCATTAAACAACTCCTCACCTCCCATACCTTTATATTGAGAGCCCTGCCCTGGAAAAAACCAAACTGTTTGTTGTTTTTCTGCCATGTTGATTCACCAACAAAGTGTTAATAGAGTTAGAAAAAGTTAAATACCGGTTGCGATCTGATTACTCGATTGATTGGCTTGCTGACTTATAGGAGTTAAATTTCTATCGGGTTGATAGCGTTCCCAAAGGCCATCCAACACCCTGCCCGGTCCAATTTGGCAGGCATGAGATACCCCCTGGCTGTGGAGATAGTCCATGATTTCAACCCAACGGACTGAACTGCAAATCTGCTTGCCCAGTAAATTTCTTACCGTTCCCGCCTCATAAGGCTTGGCAGTTACATTGGAAAGGGTGGGTATCACGGGATCAGAAAAATGATAGCGGTCCAAGGTTTTATCAAATTTTTGAGCCACAGACTCTGCATAACTTGAGTGAAAGGCACCGCCCACATGCAAATAAACTGCCCTGCCCAACTGTCTTTTCTCTATAGCTTCGGCAATTTTATCGATGGCCTTGTCAGGGCCAGAAAGCACTGTTTGAGTAGGGAGGTTATAATTCGCAACATCTAATTCAGGAAGATTTAATTCCAAAATTAGAGCCATTAAAGAATCAACTTCAGGTCCAATTACGGCAAGCATCAACCCAGTTCCAGCTTCCGACATCAATTCGCCACGGCGCTTAACCAGGCTGACACCCTCTTCAAAATCGAAAACCCCAGCAGCAAATAGCGCGTTATATTCACCCAAGCTATGGCCCACGAAAAAGTCAGGCCAGGGCTCATTTCGACATTTTTGTAAAAAAAGCAAGGCCCCGACAACAAACATTGCTGGCTGGCAATAATGGGTTGAACCCAATTTATTATCAGGGTCTTCTAAACAAAGCTCTCTGATCGAATAGCCGAGTACTCCATCAGCTTTTTTAATAAGCCCTGGATACAAGTCAAACACCTCTGCGCCCATGCCTCTTCGCTGAGTACCCTGCCCAGGAAAAAGCCATGCTGTCTTCACGTTATAAGCCTCACTATTTTTACTTGAATAATGCTATTTAATGTCACTATTGCTCCCAGGGAAATCGCTTGTTCTCAGCGAACCCCTGTAGACGAGCGCTTACTTCTGGGGATTGTAGTAACGCGTCAAGTTCATCCAAGGTTCCATCTAACACTTGATCATCTAAATACCAAAGATTGCCTAGATAGCGCTTGGCTTTGCCAATCGCCTCTGGCGGGATAGATTGCAACCTCTGCACCAAGCGAGTGAGTGCGATGTTATCAGTTGCATCCACCAAACCAACACTCATGGCTTTTTCGGCGCTTATCGGCAACGTGGACAAGGTCATACTCTGGCATGCCTGATAGCCCATTCGACGAATAAGAAAAGGGGCAATCGTACAGGGCAACAAACCCCATAAAATTTCCGGCAGACTAAACTGGCTATCAGGGGTTGCGAAAACAAAATCACAAGCCGCAGCCAGGCCAACACCTCCGCCACAGGCTTTGCCATCGACAACGCTAATTGTCACCACCGATGACAAGGTGAGCTTTTTTAATAACTGCAGAAATGCATCACCGCCCGCGCCTCTGACGCCTTTACCTGATGCCGCAGAGGTCATATCCATGCCATTACAAAAGTGACCGTTACTGCCTTCAATAATCAGCACCGATGCCGTTAGGTCTTGTTCACAGGCATCGACAGCATCAATTAAACTAGAGACAAGCTCAGGGGTAAGACTATTTTTATGGTCTGGGCGATTGAGCACTGCTCGATGCCAAGACTGAGATTTTTCATAAATAAGTGGTGCGGAGTTCATCATTTATGCCCACTTATACTTTCTATGAAAGTTATCAATCTGATCTAACACCAGTAAATCTGAGCCCTCAAATTTGGCTTCATAAATATGTGCATAAGCCGAGGTATCGGGTTTTAAATCCTGCACTCCAGACATACGCTCCACACTTTTATCGCAAATTTGTTCATAATCAGGAATAGAAAGATGCCATCGATCCGCCAACATTTGTGATATACCTAGGCGCTTAAAATTATTTGCGCCACCGGGGTGTACAACGCCACTGTAAAATTCTGAAGCGCAACCCGAGCCATAGGAAAATAAGCCTATTCGTTCAGGCTGATCAAAATTCTGATTTTCAAGAAGAGAACAAAGCGCTAGATATAAAGCGGCGGAATAAATATTACCCACAGACTGACAAAAGCGAATGGAGGGTTCTACACGGTGTTCAAAATCCGATTCAATTTTTTGGATTGGCGCCCCCTTCAACGCCTTTAGCATGACTCGGCGATGAGCCGATTTAACCATTCCTGCAAAGGGGGTATGTAAAACCATGTAGCGAAACATTTTTTCTATATCTACATCTTCCACCAGTTCAGAATAATGCTTAAAAGACTCTTCTAAACATGTAGTGTACGAGAGAATGGATAAGTCACTGTCTCCAGCTTCAAGATTTGCTCGCGGTCTTAATGTGTCCATTACCTCATAGCTGTAATACCCATTGGCACCATAATCGACTGCCAGAGCTTCCGCGTTGTTCCCCACTAGCATTGCCACCGAGCCTGCGCCTTGAGAGGGTTCCCAGTAGGTGTTTCTTGCAGCGACACTTGAAGAGTCTGCCGCAATAACAAGAGCTTTAGCGTTTTTTCTTGGGCAGCCATTGATAAAACCGAGAGCCATTTGCAGTGCTGCCGTACCGCCATAACAGGCGTGCTTTACTTCGAATGAACGACACCGCTTGGGCAACTGCAAGTAATCAGCTATGTAGGTACTAATGGGCTTGCCAAAATCCAGACCGGACTCAGTACCTACAATAACAAGTTCAATTGATGACCGTTGTGCATCGGACAAGGATCGAATAATCGGCATTGCGGCATTAACACCGTTAGTTACAGGATCTTCAATTGGCAGGTTAACGGACTTGGTATTCATCAATAGATTTCCCATCCTGCCAGTATCGAGCTTTCTTTCATCAAAGAGCTCTTCAACCCCCATCAACAACCGTCCGACATAGGGACTAATTTTTTCAATACCTAAAGCCATTATATTTTCTTCATCTTTTCTTAATAAAAATTAAACAATTGTATAAAATCAAATCAAAAACGCCCAAGACAAAAAATGATTTTTCTGCCAACATTACCAAATATTCATTAACTTACAGAAAATAAAAAATAGAAAATAAAAGTCAATTTAATCTTGACGCCAGCAAAATTACTACAACAAAAATAGAAAGCGCGCATAAACAAATCGAAAAAAAATGTTAATTTTGTCACAAATAGTTAATTAATTTTTCATTCAATACAGAACTTGGCCTTAAAATACAACCAAAATGTAGAAATATTTAAAATTGTTGAAATTTAAAAAATTTTAAGTAGCATAATATTTCTAAATCTTTTAAAAAAATTAAAACAAAGATGATAAAGATGACAAGAAATATTTAGCAATCATTCTAAGACAAATTTAGTTTTAAGGTAAACATGAAAACGGACTGTCCTAGTAAAAAATAAAACATAACAGGCTGTCCTAGATAATT
>JBCBZU010000291.1:0-3643 GCA_039815165.1 Pseudomonadota bacterium | reverse complement strand
CCATAGACCAACTAGCGCTCCAGGGATAAAGTTAATGGCCAACGGCTCACAGTAAAAGCCTGTTTTTACTATGTTTTAACGGTAAGCGGTAGGCTGTTCTGTCTCAATAATTCTCTTCTCATGTAAAAGTGTAGCCAAGGACAAATCTATTTCAAGCGATCGAGCCAAAACCATGGTTTGATCCCGGCAAGGCTTTATTCGAGCATAAGGGAGCGGGTCCGCTATATTTTAAATTGCTGCATCAAGCGATTAAGTTCAGTACTTATGGCGGCTAGATCCTTAGCCGAGCAGGTGATTTTTTCAGTATTTTGGGTGGACCGTTCTCCAATCTCTTTCAGTTCATTGACGCTGACCGTAACCTTTTGTGCAATCAGCGATTGCTCTTCAGCGGCACTGGCAATTAAGGTATTGCTTTCGGAGACAGTAACGATGGAGTCTATAATTTTTTTCAGTGAGTGTGATGCCAGTTTAGCCTTTTCGACCGTTTGCTCAACCACTTGATCACCTTCCTGGATCAAGCTCACCGATTGCTGGGTGCCGGACTGGAGCTGTTTGATCATTTCTTCAATTTCAATGGTTGACTGCTGGGTACGACTTGCCAGCGACCTGACCTCATCGGCGACAACGGCAAAACCTCGGCCTGTTTCCCCCGCGCGAGCGGCTTCAATTGCCGCATTGAGGGCCAGCAAATTGGTTTGCTCGGCAATGCCGCGGATCACATCCATAACGCTGGTAATTTCAGCGCCGGTCTTGTCTAAAGCACTGATGGAGCTTTTCGACTGATCAATCACAGTAGCCAGTTTTTCAATGGTTACACCTACATTTTCAACCATCTGGTCGCCTTCACTTGCCTGCTTGCGCACATCGTCACTGCTGAGTCGGGTTTCCTCTGTTGTTTTGGCGATGCTGTCAGCCGCTTTTGCCGTTTCGGATACCGATAAAGCCGCTTTGCCGGTCTCTGATTGCTGGGCTTGTGCATCAGCCTTGGCACTATTCGACAATGCCTCCAGATCCTCAGCGGACAATAAGAGTTTTCGGCTCGAATCGTTGACCTGCTTAATGGTACTGGAAATTTTTTCAACAAACAGATTAAATGCCAATGCAATTGACGATACCTCTTTCACTGAGGCTGTTTCCAGCCTCTGGGTGAGGTCGCCATCACCGCTGGCGATTTCGTTTAGGGCAGTGGCAATTTGCTTAAGTGGTGCATTGATAATGCGCACCAACGCAAAACTGACCAGCAGCAGAAAGACAGCGGCAAATATTGTTTGTAATAATATTGATCGTTTATTTTGCCCTACCTGTTGAAAGGCCTGGGTACTTATCTTTTCTCGTTCTGCGGCGACGCGCTCGGTTATATTGCCGACAATGGCATTCATTTTAGCTGAAACATCATAAAAGCTGGCATCGAGAACTTGCTGTTGTTTTTGATGATCGATAATTTTTTCTTTTAGCGAATACAGGGATGAACTGCCCAAAAATGCCAATGCAAAATAATCGTCAATGCGGGTTTTTAACTGAGAGTATCGCTGGCGAGTATCATCGTTGTTCGATATTTTTTGTAAATCAGCAAGTGATTTATTCATGCTTTCGATACGCTGATCGATCTTGTTTTTTCTTAAACTGACCAGTCTATCGCCACTTTGTATATTGACAACTTCTCTCGACAACGCAGCAAGACCCAAGTAATCAAACTTAATCCTGTCAACGGTTGCGGAATATATTGTGTTATCACTAAGCAGCATATTACTTGATTCATCCACCAGGCCTTGGTACAGGCTAAAGTCAAATTCTGTATCTGGATTATTAATTTTTTTAACTAAGCGTTTTATTTTTCTATTTTGCCTTTTTTCTGCAAAAGTTACTTTACCTGATATTTCGCCGATCAGTGTATCGATAGCGTTAAGTTGCTGGTTAAGTTTTTGCTGGGAATCGACGACAGATTCGTTATCGCCAACAATCTGCCTCATATTGTGATAGAGGGCCTTATCTACGTCTAAAAAATTACCAAATTCTATATTTAATGCATCCAAATACTGGCTTAAGGTCTGGTCATCCGCAACCAGAGGTCTCAAGGATTCATTTGCCTTATTAAACTGTGCAAGCAACTGGGTTTTATCACCCAGTTGCACCAGAGAATCACTGTCTTTACTGGCGAGAATTTCAGCCTTTCGCTGTTGGAAACTGCCCAAAGACTCAACGATATTTGCGCTGGATTGCTGAATAGTGGATACCCTGGCCAGGCTGGCCTTAACCTGCGCTAGCTGCTCAGTGCTCAAAATCGCGGTTATTCCCAACAAAATACAGGTGATTACGCTGATCATGGCCAGCGTGATCACCAATACGCGAATAGAGAGCTTAGCCGCCAGGTGGTTAAGACTCGCCTTAAATTGTTTCATAGTTTAGACCATTCAAATGCAACGTATTTACCATCGCTTATGCGTGTGGGCCATACCGTATCGCTCGCCTGATGCCTATTGGTGCTGAGTGATAAGGGGGCGTTGTAGCCCAGGTCAAAATCACCCAGTGACTGGAAGGCGTTGACCACCGATTCCCGGTTCCACTCATCGGCGTTTTTAAGGGCTTTCACCAGTATTTGTGCAATGGAATAGCCCTCAAGTGACAAGAAGCTGGGACTGGCAGAACTATCAAATACCGACAGATGCTTTTGAAATTGCTGTACCCCGGCCAAATCTGATTCAAAGTGCGGCACCACTTGAGTGACCACAACACCTTCTGCTGCATCTCCTAAGGCATTAAGCAAAGGAATACTGCCAACAAAGGATACGTTCAGATATTTTGCATCGGGCAGCTCTTCTTTCGCCAGTGTAATAAATTTGGCAACAGGCGCGTAAGCACCCACGATAATAACCGCTTTAGGCTCAACATCAGCGTCTAGAATAAGGCCTAAGCCTTCTTCAACATTGGTGGTATTTCTTTTATAGCGGCCATGGGCAATGGTATTGGTATCCTTAAAACCACTGGCTTTTAACGCCGATATAGCGCCGTTGTAGCCGGCGTCGCCATAGCCATCATTCTGAGTGAATAGGGCGATTTCTTCAGGTTTTATACCTGCTTGCAGAAGACCTTTTACCATTGCGGCGGTTTCTTGACCGTAGCTGGCCCGGTAATTGATAACGTATCTGTCAGCGGGGGTTTTTCGCAGTAAACCGGCACCGGTAACCGCACCAAACAGTAGCGTTTTATTTTCGTTAGCGATGGGAACTGTGACCACGGCGGTGGGTGTGCCCACATTGCCAATAACCGCCAGCACCTCTTCTTCATCAATAAGCTTGCGCATATTATTGGCGGCCTTGTCGGGCTCATAGCCATCATCGAGGGCAACCAGCTCCAGGGAATGACCGTTAATACCGCCACTCTTATTAATTTGATTAAAGTAGGCCTCTATACCCAGCTTGACATTGGTACCCAAACCCTTGGCTGGTCCTTCCAAAGCGGTGGACATACCGATTTTTAAGGTATTGGCAGATACCATAATGGGGATAAAAAAGGCAAGAACAACAATAGACCTTAAGCAGCCAAGCCCATAAAACGTAGATATTCTCATAACATGTACTCTCCAAAATTAGCGATGTGTAATGTAAAGAGTAGATGAAGTTTGATTATCTTAGGGCTTTTCAGT
>JBCBZU010000176.1:0-5183 GCA_039815165.1 Pseudomonadota bacterium | reverse complement strand
TTGCAAGATAAACCTTAATTCCTGAATGCCTGCCAATTGAAAATATAAGAATTTCCCTTGCTTATCGGTAAGATTGGCGATGCGCAGCGATATATCAGTAGAAATTAACTTAACTCTTATTAGGGCGCCATCAATTAACGCTTGAATACGGAGTATCTCATTTTCAAGTCGTTGATTATTGCTAATATAGTCTTGCTGAGCGAGAATTTGATTATTAATTGTGCTTATCAGCTGCTGTTGCGAAACAGAAAAACTTTGGAATTCGACACTCTCAGGCAGCGCTAAGCTGACGGCCTGCATATCGCTATTAATTTGGTCGACCAGTGGGCGGATTCTGTTTTGATAGCTTACCAATTCATCAACAGACAAGGGCTGGCTGAGTGCCAAGCCAATATTTAACAATTCCGTACCGGTTTTTACGGCACTATCGGCAAGCCTAATGGTGGGCAGTGACGTATTTAATAATAATTCTTGCGTGCTACTTACGCGACTGAATGCAAGCCACGCGACTAAAGAAGACGCTAATACCAAGGCTGACAATACAAACAATATTAGCAATAAACTGTTTTTAATGGATAAAGAGAGTCGTTTCATTGCCAAGGTCAAGACCTTTTGCTATAAATCAAAAAATAGAGTTGACATTAACAACTCCAATGGTTGCATGTGGCGCTAAAAGCTTTTTATATGCGATATTCAACAGGCACAGATAAAAGCCAAATTTAGAGTTACTCCCCACCGCAGGCATACATTACTACCTATTGTGCGCATAAGCTTAGCATATTACGATCATCCGCAAAGATCTATAAGCAAAACTAATCTCCGAGGAAACACCATTAATGATTAACCGTAGAGCATTAATATCACATTCTGTGACCTTATTAACAACTGCATTGATGAATAAAGTCGCGCAAGCAAGAGAAATAAAAATCGAGAAAAAAAACTTAGCCTTATTGCACACAGAGGTTATTAACTGCGTTAAAGCATTAGTAGGAACAAAAAAAATAGAGCTGGTATTGCTGTATCCTAAAGGTTGCCTGCCGAATTTGACGCCGATTATTGATAGCTTTAGTCAAAAAACCGGGGTCAAGATCCAGCTTAAAGAAACTGGAGTAGATGATATTAACTCCACTATTTTATTTAAAACTGCTCAAAGGGATCATTTCTTTGATATTGCGCTGCCAGCCACTTTCGGCATTCCCGACTTGGTCAATGCCAATGTACTGGCGCCATTGGATCAATACCGTGAACGTTATGAACCCGTAGACTATAAGCAATATCAGCTATATGACTACGGTGATTATGTCGATAATCAATTTTATGGCTATCAAACGGATGGTGATACTTACTTAATGTTTTACAATAAAGCCATGATCGACAAGCCCGAAGAGCAACAGAGCTTTGCACGACGATATGGCTATTCTCTGGCGATTCCCGAAACCTGGGAACAATTGGACACTATGATTGAGTTTTTCCACCGCCCAGAAAGACAGCAGTACGGTGGCTGCCTATTTCGCACGCCTGGCTACGGTGCTTGGGAGTGGTGGTCGCGCTTTCATGCAAAGGGGTATTACCCTTTCGATAAAGATTTAAATCCGCAAATTAATAATTCAGCCGGAATTGATGCACTACAGGAAATGATTAATGTCTCCCGTTATCTACATCCCAAAACAGCATCTGATGGTTTATTTGAAAACTGGGCGAGCTTCGCAGAGGGGCAAACCTTTTGCAATATTGGTTGGGGGGGCAGCCAAAAATATTTTAATGGTAAACAATCCTCAGTAAAAGACAGCCTCTACTATGCACCTGCTCCAGGGGGTAAATTTGATAATAAAATTGTTAGCTGCCCCATTTTTAACTGGGGCTGGAACTATGTGGTGTCTTCCCTGTGCCCCCATGCTGATATTGCCTATTTATTCAGCCTGTATGCCTGCAGCCCAGTGATTTCCACTTTGGCTGTACAACAAAATGGTTTCTTTGACCCCTTTAGAGAAGAACACTATAGTGATTCCACTATTGAACAGGCCTACTCAAAAGAATTTCTAGTCGCTCACAGGCAAAGTATGAAAAACTGTGTGCCAGATTTTTATGTGCAAAACCAAAGCATTTATCTGTCTTCACTCCAGGAAAATATTCATCTGGCCTACAAGGGCTCACTATCTGTAAAACAAGCTTTAGATATCACCGCCGCTCAGTGGCAACTACAGACCGCCAAAATCGGACGTAAACAGCAGAAAAAAAAGTGGCAAAATTTAAAAAAGAAATATCCGCCGGCACTGCGCAAAGTACTCAAATAGCCCTTGGGTATACTGTGTCTCTCTACAAGGGTATTGTGGCTTTTGACATTGGAGAGCCTTGCGGAAAGCAAGGCCATGTACCCCGAGGAGCGTAAACTAGTTTTTACCGCTCGGCAGCTTCACAATTTCTATCCAGAAGTGCTCAATGGCCTGGGTCACTGACAGGAAGTCTTTTATTTTGACAGGCTTGGTAACAAAGCTATTGGCATTTAGCGCATAGCTTTGCTGAATATCTTGCGCATCTTCCGAGCTGGACAATACGATAATAGGAATAGCGGCTAAATCTTTATTGCTTTTGACCTCAGCCAAGATCTCGCGGCCGTTTAGTTTGGGTAAATTTAAATCCAGCAAGATCAGATCTGGCCTTGGCGCATCTTCATAGCCCCCTTGCTGATAGAGAAAATCCAGCGCCATCTCGCCATCCTCAACCACGTGTAATCTATTGCGTAGCTTGCCGTTACTCAATGCCTCACGGGTTAGCTCTACATCCCCTGGGTTATCTTCGACCATTAAGATTTCAATTGCTTGGGATATCATGTCAATACTCTTTTATCATGTTTACTGGCGGCTCAATTTAAGTGAAAAATCATTTACCACCAAAAGATGACGGTCATTGGCGGTTTCACTCCATCAATGCACGGCCATTACTTATGCAAACTTAAGTCAGTAACACCGGGCTTTTTGTCAGTTAAAAGTCACTTGAGGGCCCGTATCATCGCATTGTTTATTTCAATAAGAGCTCGCAGCCGCTGAACTATAGAGAGATGATATTGAGCGCAGGTTAAATTTAACAACATAACACACAAAGGTGCACTTTTTGAAAACACTGGGGCTTAACAATATTACTATTTGATTGACGCCATTGAAAATTGGCGCAACTGTGCGAAGCTGCTTGATTTTCAATGGCTTACATCGGCTATGCCGATGGCAGGACATCCTTGTCCTGTGTTATTAACGCGACAATTAAAATTGCCGGGTTAATAACATCCCCAGGGCCTTATAAACCCAAAACTTCACGCATGCTGTAAAGGCCTTTGGGTTTACCGATCAACCACACGGCAGCACGGACTGCACCGCGGGCAAAAGCCATACGGCTAGAAGCTTTATGGGTAATTTCCAAACGCTCGCCAGCGGCCATAAACATAGCCGTATGATCGCCCACCACATCACCGCCGCGCACAGTGGCAAAGCCGATGGTATCGCGATCACGGGCGCCGGTTTGACCTTCACGACCATAGACAGCGACTTTCGATAAGTCTCGACCTAAGGTGTTGGCAATGGCCTCCCCCATGGCCAGGGCAGTGCCCGAAGGCGAATCGACTTTGTGGCGGTGATGCGCTTCAACTATTTCAATATCCGCATCGCCACCTAATACCGCCGCCGCCATCTCCAGCAATTTGAGGGAAAGGTTAACTCCGGTGCTGTAATTAGCGGCTTTAATCATTGGTAACTGGCTTTGTAGCGATTCCACTTGCGCTAACTCTTGTTTAGAAAAGCCTGTAGTGCCGATAACAATACCCTTGTTATTGGCAGCGCAAAACTGAGTATTGGCAATGGTCACCTGGGGCGCAGTAAAATCGATTAATACGTCAAATTGATTCTGCACATCAGCGATATTACTAACGATAGTGATGCCGTTTTTCCCCAAACCGGCCACCTCACCTGAATCTGCGCCGACAAGAGAAGACTGAGGACGCGCGATGGCCGCGCTCAATTCTCCGTCAGCAGACTGAGACAAGGCTTCAATCAACATTTTTCCCATACGCCCGGCAGCCCCGGTAACGGCAATTCTAGTAGGCATGAATAGATCCTGATGTAAAACAGTTAACAAGGCCCCCAGTTTAACCAAAAAAGCCAGACGAAAAATGAATGAAGGCAGGGACTGACGGAATGCAGGAGTAAAACAGCGCTAAAAAATAATAACGCTTAACTAACAAATAAAAAGCTTATGTAAAAAAATAAAAAGCTTAGCTAAAAAATAAATAACTCAGCCAAGAAATAAAGAGCTTAGCTAAAAAAGTCTTTCATACCTTCAAACCAAGTGCTTTGTTTGGGAGAGTGTTTTTTACCCTCTAAAGAGGATTGGAACTCACGCAGTAACTCTTTTTGCTTATTGGATAAGTTAACCGGGGTTTCAACCACAACCTTGCACAGTAGATCACCGGCAATATTGCTCCGCACTGGCGTCACGCCCTTGCCTCGCAGGCGAAAGACTTTACCGGTTTGGGTTTCTGTCGGCACTTTTAATTTTACACGGCCATCCAGTGTAGGCACTTCAAGCTCGCCACCAAGCACTGCATCGACAAAACTAATGGGCACCTCACAGTGGAGATGGGAACCATCACGCTCAAAAATTTCGTGATCTTTAACCGCAATTTGTACATAGAGATCACCGGCAACACCACCGGTTGGGCCGGCTGCGCCCTCGCCTGATAAGCGGATGCGGTCCCCTGTATCCACGCCGGGGGGCACTTTTACAGACAATGTTTTGGTTTCTTCTATGCGACCTTGACCACGACAATCACCACAGGGATCTTTAATAACCGTACCTTTGCCATGACAGGTTGGACAAGTTTGCTGTACAGAAAAAAAACCTTGTTGCATGCGTATTTGGCCAACACCACCACAAGTTGTACACTGTACCGGTTTAGAGCCCGGCTTTGCGCCATTGCCATTACAGGTTTTACAAGAAACCAAGGTAGGGACTTTAATTTTTGCAGTGGTTCCTTTAACCGCCTGTTCCAGCGTTACCTGTAGCGTGTATTGTAAGTCTGAACCGCGCTGTGGGCCGCGACGACCACCGCCCTGGGCGCCAAAAATATCGCCGAAGACATCACCAAAAATATCACTAAAACTACCAAAACCGGCAGCTCCTGCGCCCATTTGCGG
>JBCBZU010000237.1:0-4354 GCA_039815165.1 Pseudomonadota bacterium | reverse complement strand
TTTCATATTTTCTCCAATAATCGGGTTTTTGGCGAAATTTGATTATAAGAAAAAATTGTTTGCTATCAATGGGTTACCTCGAAATCTCACAAAAATTGTCGTGTACAAAGTAATTTAAGCCTACAAATCTTAGCTTAAACAGTGACTTATTGGCAAAGACCCGTGCCCTAAACATCAACCTCTCGGCCACCTTGGAGCAAGCACTAAGGCATGAATTAGCTCAAGCTGAAGCCTCTAACTGGGCTGAAAATAATAAAATCGCCATAAAAGCCTATAACCTCTTTGTTCAAGAGAATGCTTGCTTCAGTGACGAATTTAGAGAGTTTTAATGGCTCAATTTGATGTTTATCAAAACCCAAGCAAAGCAAGCAGGAAGCATTACCCATATCTCTTGGATATACAAAGCCCATATCTATCTGAAATAGCAACGCGTATAGTAATGTCACTAGGTCTCGCCTCATCATTTAGCAATGAAGCAATGGATATGCTTACCCCAGAAATACACTATGAAGATAAAGAGTTTCTGCTCTTAACCCCTCAAATTTCATCAGTTCCCTCAAACGTTTTAAAAAAACCAATTGGTTCGTTATCTCATTTTCGTGAACAAATCATTAACGCGCTGGATTTTGCTATTTCGAACATTTAATGCTTTTATACTAACGGGGCACTTGAAAAGAATACACTGTTATTTCAAACACGCTGTGAATACGTCCGTGTACGCTCTACGTCGGCTCCTGCCTCCGAAGGCTTAAAATGACCGTGTATTCTTTTCTCTAAACTGGGTAGTTATCTTTGGGCATAAGCTTAGATAATATTTTAGATTATCGATCCATACGTGGATGCTTGATATGTAAAACCTCTACTATATTGCCATTGATACGGTAAAGTACTCGATAATCCTTGACTAATAAACAGCGAATCTCAAATTCAAAATAGGGATTTTCATCCGCAACAGGGCATCTTAGCGCTAACTCAGAAAGCGTTGATATTTCATCGTAGATATTGTTATACCAACCAATGGCATTTTCCAGAGAATCGCCAGCGATAAAATCTAAGTACTCATCAATTTCATTTTCAGCCGTTTCGGTAACAACAACTTCATAGGTTTGCATTGGGATACTTTTCTAATAATCGTTGCTTAATATCGGTGAAAGCTTGATCTAGTGGTTTACTCCGGCCTGCATCGGCGTCTGCGGCGGCTTTGGATATTTGCTTGATACTGTTAAGCAATTCGACCATTTCTTCATAAGCTCGCGCATCTTGAATAACAACTTGCGCTTTTCCATTAACCGTTAAGACTTCTGGGCGCTTAGTATCAGCAAGCCTACGGACATAATCTTTCGCATTTCTTTGAAAGTCAGTCAGTGAGTGGATATCGTTTGTTGAGAACATAAGTCATACCTGTGGAACATGTTATTCACATTTTATATCATGTTTTTGTATTGTACAAATATATACCAATACACTTTCTGCATTCGATAGGGTTAACACTTTTTAGTGAGATCATTCCGCAGAGCAATCACTAGGTGTTTGATTTTAAAAGAATTATTATCTTTTGCTTGTTTATTTTATCTAAGTTAAAGTGCTATTATTAGATATCTGTAATGCACAAGCCTATAAAGTTAAAAATCCAACACAAAGACCATCAAGGTATACGTCATGCCAATAATTAGGGATTTTACACATATAGAAACGATCTACAAAAAACGTATTAAGGCAGTTTCTATTAAAGTTAAGCAAGATTATGTAGCCAGTGATGACATTGAGCTACAAACAATAGGCAATCCAAATGATGTCAAAGATGTGCTTGCCAGCATCTTCCAAAATTTAGATGATGACCAAGAGCACTTTATCTTACTGGTTTTGAATCAGGCCCATGATTTAACAGGCTATAAACTCATTTCATCAGGCGCACAGAGCTATAGCACGGCTGATTGTAAAGTCCTATTTCGTAATGCTTTATTACTGGGGGCGAGCGCAATTATCCTTGCCCATAACCATCCATCGGGTTCACTAACACCTTCGGGCAGTGATATTGCTGTTACTAAGAAGATTATTGAGGCAGCTGATCTATTGGATATCGAGGTAGTTGATCATGTAATTTACAGCAGCAAAGGCTGCTTATCCTTGAAAGCGGAAAGACCAGAGATATTCGACTAGCAGGGATAGGTGTGTCACATAGTGTGTAAAACCAACTGCAATTTACTGCTTGTTTGGCACAACAGTCAGCGATTTAAGTTATTGAAAAATATAAATTAGTTGTTAATTTATGCAAGCCGGGGGTGTGGTTGGTCGTCGGTTCAGAAAATGGCAGGACAGCCATTTTGCACAGCACCCCTAAAATATATAACGCGGCCAGCAAGAGCGAACAAGTTGTTGCGAGTCCAGCGCAGTGGATTGCCTGGCTTTATTTAGACTTTACTTTTTGTATACTGACTGCCTGTGACCAATTTTACCACCAAGATAATCATTTCGGTTCGATGAACTTTATTACTAGAAAAAAGTAGAAAGCGGACATTAAATCAACTTACTGTGAACCTTGTTTCAAGTCATTCTGCATTCCCATGAGATTTAAACTGCAAATCCGCCAAGCGTTTATACAAAGGCGAGCTTTGCAATAGGTTTTCATGACTACCCACATCCACCAACTTGCCATGATCCAATACGGCTATACGATCCACATGGGCCACGGTGGCCAATCGATGAGCAATAATAAGCGTTGTACGATCTTTCATTAATTCATCTAACGCTTGCTGAACAAGATACTCTGACTGTGCATCTAAAGCACTAGTGGCTTCGTCCAATAGCAAAATCTTAGGGTCCGATAAAATAGCGCGGGCAATTGCTATACGTTGCTTTTGACCACCGGACAATTTCACACCCTGCTCACCTAAAAAGCTGTTATACCCATCGGGTAAATCTAAAATAAAATCATGTGCATGAGCGGCTTTAGCAGCAGCGTCCACTTCTTCTTGTGTGGCATCTGGTTTACCAAAACGGATGTTATCCAACACATGGGCACTAAATAAAACCGGCTGCTGAGGCACAAGGGCATACAAACCCCTGAGATAAGCGAGGCACATCGTCTTAATATCTGTGCCCTGAATATTGATACTGCCGGTTTGCGGATCACGAAAGCGCAGTAACAAATCAAACAACGTCGACTTACCAGAACCAGAGGGGCCAACCAAAGCAATACGCTCACCTTGCTCAATATCCAAATTGAATGCTTCCAAGGCTTTATGATCAGGGCGCGATGGATAACTAAATGCCAAGTCTTTAATTGAAATTAAGGATTCGGCTTTCGCGAAATCCACTTGCTGAACGCCTGCTGGAGTTTGAATATCCGGCCTGGTCACAATCAGTTCACGAATGCGTTCTGCTGCACCGGCTGCGCGTTGCACTTCACCATAGACTTCTGTCACCGCGGCTAAGGAACCCGCCACCATAATCGCGTAAAACACAAAGGCTGAAAGATCTCCGGCAGATAAGTCACCCGTCAATACATCGGTACCACCGATATACAACATCACCGTTACGGCACTCATGACCATGATCATCACCAAAGCAATCAAAAACGCGCGGTAGCGAATACGACGTAAGGCCGTTTGGAACGCAGCTTCCGCCCCCTCGGCAAATTGCTGGTTAACTAAATCTTCGCGCGTAAATGCCTGCACGACTTTAATATGCTGCAAACTTTCGCCTGCCCAAGCCCCCACATTTGCCACTTTGTCTTGGCTCTCTTTCGATAAACGCTTTACCCTGCGACCAATAATAATTAAAGGAAAAACAATAAAAGGCACGACCGCCAACACCACAAGACTGAGCTTTACGTTACTCACAAACATCAACACAATGCCGCCCAAAAATATTAGCGCGTTTCGTAAAGCAAAAGAGAAAGAAGAGCCAATCACCGTTTGCAACAAGGTGGTATCGGTGGTAACACGACTTTGAATCTCACCTGCCAAATTATCTTCAAAAAAGCTCGGCGGGAGTTTTAATAAATGGGCATACAACTGTCGACGAATATCTGCGACTACCCGCTCACCAAGCCAAGACACCATGTAAAAGCGAAAATAGACACCAATGGCTAAACTCACGATAATCAATAAGGTAAATTTTAATGCCGACGCCAAACCTTGGTAAGACTCAGCAGCAAAGCCATTATCAATCATCAAACGAATACCCTGACCCAAAGACAAGGTCAGAGCCGAGGTAAAGACCAAGGCGACAATGGCAATCACCAAATGGATTTTATAGAACTTAACAAACTGCCAAAGCCAAGAAAGCATGATGATACTCAGTAATGTAGGTGGATAAGTATAATAGAAGTTTTTTGGGGAAATGTTAAGGG
>JBCBZU010000097.1:0-6835 GCA_039815165.1 Pseudomonadota bacterium | reverse complement strand
GCGGTGGGTGCCGGTATATCAACCATATTATTATTGGGTACTTTACGTTTTACTCGGCGAGAGCAAAAAGCACAAGCCCATAATAATATTCCCGCCCTTCTTATCGTATCAGTAACCGGTGGGCTGCTCATTTATGGTACTTTTGATTTACCGATATATGGTGATGCTAACTCGCCGGCAAACCAAAACCCTGAGCTGGCACAGTATTTTTTGCAACAGTCCTCAAAGGAAATTGATGTTCCCAATGTGGTTACCTCTGTACTCGCAAGTTACCGAGGTTATGACACCTTAGGTGAAACCGCAGTGGTATTCACGGCGGCCATTGGCGTATTAAGTTTGCTGGGCTTGCGCCGACGTCGATCCAAGGATGACCCCAGTGCGACGGATATAGCCAGGCAGCAACGACCGCAAGAGGACGCCTAGGTGATTCTGGATTCCTCAGTTGGATGCTCGTCAGTAATAACTTTTCTACGGAACTTACTAACGGGGCACTTCAAAAGAATACACTGTCATTTCAAACACGCTGCCAATACCTCCTGCTACGCTCTATGGCGGCTCCTGTCGCCGAAGGTTTGAAATGACAGTGTATTCTTTTTTCTAAACGGGGTAGTCACTATTGACAACAATAAACGCATGTAGCCGCTGGGTGAATGCGCCATACATCGCTTTCAATTGAGGAGTTTAGAATGATAAAAGGTTTGCAGCAGCAGCACCGTGTTGTGCGGGTGGTCACTAAATTTTTGCTGCCCCCTATCTTATTATTCGCCTTTTACGTGCAGTTCCATGGCGACTTTGGTCCGGGCGGTGGATTTCAGGCAGGCGTGATCTTTGCCGCTGCGTTTATTTTGCATGGCCTCATTTTTGGTGAGGCGCAAACCCGCTTAATTCTTTCTCCCTATCGATTGCGCTTGATCATGTCTCTGGGTTTGTTGCTGTATGCCGGTGTTGGTCTTAGCAGCTTATTTTTAGGGGGCGAATACCTGAACTATTCCGTACTTGCCAGCGACTCTGTTACAGGGCAACACTGGGGTATTCTGTTGGTTGAATTGGGGGTTGGTATGACGGTGTCGGCCGTTATGATTTCCCTATTTTACTGCTTTTCGAGCAAGCGCAATACCAATAATGAAACGATTCACAGTGAACAGGTAAAATAGAGTGGAGTATTTAGGCTTATTTAATTATTGGGCAGTAGTGGTAATTATGATGTCTGGATTTTATATCATGATTGCGCGGCATAATTTAGTGAAAAAAATCATCGGCCTTAGTATTTTTCAAACAGGGATCTTCTACTTTTTCATCAGTCTGGGGAAAGTGGATTCGGGAACGGCTCCTATATTTGTCAATCAGCAGACAGGAGAGGCGGTTTATTCCAACCCCTTACCGCATGTGCTTATATTAACCGCTATTGTTGTGGGTGTTGCCACTATGGCCGTAGGCTTGGCCTTAATTGTCAGACTTTATGAGAGCTATGGTTCTATTGAGGAAGATGATATTAGAAAAATCGAGCAAAAGGATTTTCATGATGACGCCGATTCTTATTAATTACTACTGTTGACTGCCACCCATGTATAGCGTTCATTTTCCAGTGTTGATTGTTATTCTGCCTTTAATAGCGGCACCTCTTTGTATTATTGCCAGACACTCTTTTGCGGCATTTCTGATCGCACTTACGGCTAATTCTATTTCTGTTCTTCTAGCGGTGGCTGTTGTTCGCCGGGTTATCGATGGTTCGGTTATTCACTATTCCCTGGGTGGATGGATTGCGCCAACCGGGATTGAATATTATATTGATACGCTCAATGGCGTATTGCTACTTATTATTTCTCTGCTTAGCTTTTTAGCGCTTATTTTTGCAAAAGATTCTATCCAGCAGGAGATAAGCAAGGCCAGACACTACTTATTCTATGCCGGGTGGTTGATGTGTTTAGTGGGCCTATTGGGTATGGTTATCACCGGTGATGCATTTAATGTATTTGTTTTCTTAGAAATTTCTTCATTGTCGATGTATATGTTGATCGCCTTGGGTAAACAAAGACGCCAGGCAATATTAGCCGCATTTCGCTATTTGATGATGGGCAGTATTGGCGCATCCTTTATCCTCTTGGGTATTGGCTTTTTATATGCGGCCACCGGCACGCTGAATATGCTGGATCTATCCGAGCGTTTACCTGGCGTTGGCCAGTCGCGCACGGTATTGGTAGGCTTCAGTTTTATTACCGTAGGCCTGCTGATTAAGACGGCGGTGTTTCCGGTACATTCCTGGCTGGCAAATACCTACCAATTCGCACCTTCATCGATTGCTGTCTTTTTAGCAGGTACGGCAACCAAAGTCTCCTTGTATGTTTTCCTCCGATTTTTCTTTCATGTGTTCGGGCAGGATTATAGTTTTGCGCAAATGCTATTGGATAATATCCTGTTGCCGCTGGTGGTTATCGGTTTTTTTGTTATGTCAATTGTCGCGGTTTATCAAACTGATATTCGGCGGGTTTTGGCGTATTCCAGTATTGCACAAATAGGCTATATTTTTGTTGCGCTAATCATGGCTACAGAATCAGGCCTCACGGCGGGCATTATCCACATGATCAATCACGCTTTTATCAAGGCGGCACTGTTTGTTGCAGCGGGCTGCATTGCTTATCGCTTGGGCAGCACTCGCATTAAAGATATGAGCGGTCTTGTTGTCCATATGCCCTGGACCACAAGTGCTTTTATCATTGCCGGTTTAAGCCTTATTGGGATTCCATTGACCGCCGGTTTTATCAGTAAGTGGCACCTTATTGCTGCCACTATTGAGAGCGGTTGGTGGCTCATAGCATTGATGATTCTGCTCAGCTCACTTATAGCCATTGTGTATATTGGCAAAATAATTGAAGTATTTTGTTTTGGGTCGCAACCCAATAGCCAGGGCAGGGCAGTGATCCAAGAGGCGCCACTGTCTATGTTGTTACCTTTGTGGATACTGATTATTATCAGCCTTTATACAGGCATTAATGCTGATGTGGTCGTTAGCCTTGCTGCACAGTCTGCCGACCAGTTGTTGGGGACTATGCAATGAATCCCCTGATGGCACTGTTACCGCCCTTACTGCTTATTCCCTTTATTATTGTATTTGGTGAAAAACAGCGTAATCTTCGTGAAGCCTCCATTGTGATTGCAGGGGGTATTCTCTTTTGGCTTAATCTACTTATTCTACAGGATTATACTGCGGGTCAGCGGCTGGCAAGTGAACGCTTTGTCCTCTTTAACGAGCTATCCATTTATTTAAATGCTGAGCCCTTGGGCATTTTATTTGCGCTACTCGCCAGTTTTTTGTGGATCGTAACAACGCTTTACAGCATTGGCTATATGCGCGCTCATGGTGAAAAAAACCAAACACGCTTTTATCTATGCTTCGCCCTTGCGATTGCGGCGGTTATGGCGGCTGCTTACGCGGGCAATTTATTCACTTTATTTATTGCTTACGAAGTAATCACTCTGTCGACCTTTCCTCTGGTCACCCATGCCGGTACCGAAAAGGCCAGGCGAGCAGGGCGCATTTACCTGGCGGTACTGATGGGTGGCTCTATTGTGCTGCTGCTGCCCGCGATGATTCTTATTTGGTGGTTAACAGGCCGCATGGATTTTGTCAGCGGTGGCGTATTCGTGGATGCCGAAGACAATGCACTGCTGATTTTATTGTTGATGGCTTTAGTGATATTGGGTACCGCTAAAGCCGCAGTCATGCCATTTCACCGTTGGTTGCCGAATGCCATGGTGGCGCCTACGCCAGTAAGCGCACTGCTGCATGCAGTGGCGGTTGTTAAGACGGGGGTTTTTTTAATACTCAAAGTCGTGGTTTATATCTTTGGTTTTGAGCTCTTGAGTGAACTAAAGGGTTTGATCATTTTACAGCTTGTTGCGGCACTGACTCTGCTATTAGGCTCTCTTATTGCGATGACAAAGGACAATTTGAAAGAGCGCTTGGCGTATTCGACCATTAGTCAATTGGCTTACATCGTGCTGGCGGCACTGCTGGTTAACCCGCTTGCAGCCGATGCAGCCGCTTTGCATATCGTCACCCACGCCTTTGGCAAAATCACCTTATTTTTCTGTGCCGGTGCGATTATGGTTGCCCTGCATAAGAAAGCCATTAGTGAATTAAGCGGCATTGGTCGGCAAATGCCTTTTACCATGACCGCTTTTTTTATTGCGGCACTGAGTATTATCGGTTTACCGCCTCTGGCCGGCTTATGGAGTAAGTTGGCTATCGCACAGGGCGCCCTGCAGGTGGATCAGCTTTGGGTCATTGCTGTGCTGATGCTGAGCTCTCTGCTGAACATTGCCTATTTATTGCCGATTCCCTTGAGAGCATTTTTTGCTAAAACAAATAATAGCAGTCAGCTTGCGCTAAAAGAAGCCCCCACAGCGTGTTTACTGGCGATCGGTGTTACCGCCTTGGGCTGTATCGCGCTGTTTTTTACCATTGATTATATAAGTCTTATACTAAAGATGATGCAGTAATGACAGAACCAAAATCAAAAGACAACGATTTTTTTGACAAGCCGGCGACCATTCGCTGGATATTACGTGTTTTTTACAGCATCTGTGTTTTACTGGTGTTCGCGGATTTTATTGTCCATCGGCATATCGAAACGGCCATCGAGAAAATTCCTGCCTTTTATACTGTTTTTGGTTTTGTGGCCTGCGTTATTCTGGTATTACTCGCGGTGCAAATGCGTAAATTTATAATTCGTGATGAGCACTACTATGATGAGCACTACGATGAAAGTGATTCTCAGCCGCAGAATTCGTCATTAGAAAAAGGCGATGAGTCATGAGCTTAGTTATGTTTACAAGTCTCCCGCCTTTTGCCTTATTTTTTATAGCGGCGTTTATTTTACTGTTTTTAAACGGCAAGACAGGTAGTTTAGTGGCCAGTATCTTAACGGTACTGGTTCCTGTCATCAGTTTTTTATTATTGCTGCAATGGGATCATGGTAGCTATGGAGGCTATACTCTGCTCGGCCTTGAATTGCAGCTATTAGAAATTGACAAGCTAAGCTTGTTATTTGCCTACCTGTTCCATTTGGCTGCACTGTTAGGCGGTATCTTCGCCCTACATGAAAAAGATCGTGTACAGCAAATTACCTCTTTAATTTATGCCGGCAGTGCTATCGGTGCCGTGTTTGCGGGAGACTGGATTACCTTATTTGTCTTTTGGGAGCTTTTGGCTTTAAGCTCTGTCTTTCTGGTGCTTGCCCGCAGAACAGAGGCAAGCTATCACAGCAGTATGCGATACCTGCTGGTACAAGTGTTATCGGGTGTGTTGTTATTCGCCGGTGCTTTAGTGCTTATCAATACCACTGCCGTGACTACTGTTTCACGCCTTGAACTCAAGGGTCTAGGTCCATGGCTAATTTTTATTGCCATGGGCATTAAATGTGGTTTTCCACTGGTGCACAATTGGATCACTGATGCCTACCCACAAGGCACACCCACCGGCACTATTTTTCTATGTACTTTGACCACTAAAGTGGCGATCTATGCGTTGGCGCGAACTTTTGCCGGTACCGACCTATTGGTCACCATCGGTCTGGTGATGGCCTGTGTGCCCATCTTTTTTGCAGTTATCGAAAATGATCTGCGCCGGGTACTTGCCTACAGTATGATTAACCAGCTTGGTTTTATGGTATGTGGTATTGGGATAGGCACTGCAATGGCGATTAATGGCGCTGTCGCCACGGCATTTAACCATGTTATCTACAAAGGATTATTGATGATGTCCATGGGCGCTGTGCTATATAGAGTAGGCCACGTGGATGCCTCTCATCTCGGTGGTCTATATAAAAGCATGCCCAAAACGACTGTTTTTTGTATTGTCGGGGCAGCGTCGATTTCTGCATTTCCTTTGTTCAGTGGTTTTGTCAGTAAATCCATTATTATGCTTGAAGTGCTTAAAGACGAAAATATTATCGCCTGGCTGTTGTTGTTATTTGCTGCTGCTGGGGTTTTTCATCACGCGGGCATAAAGATCCCTTACTTTGCTTTTTTCCATCACGATTCAGGTTTAAGAGTAAAGGAAGCGCCAAATAATATGCTAATTGCAATGGGCTTTGCCGCTGTATTGTGCGTTTATATTGGCAGCTTTCCCCAGCTTTTATACTCACTATTGCCGTATGCGATTGATTACTCGCCCTACGATATTACCCATGTGCTTACCCAATTACAGCTATTATTCTTCTCTGCTCTGGCGTTTGTGTGGCTCAATCTTAAAGGTTTGTATCCACCTGAGTTGCGTTCCACTCATTTAGATATTGAGTGGTTTTATCGCCGCTTATTCCCTAAACTGTGGCGATGGTTTGTATCTCGGGTGAGCGCTATATATGATTCGGCTGCCAGTGGCTGTGATAAGGTGGTTCAGCAGCTTATCAAATTCTCCGCCAAAAATAGTGCACCTGCGGCGGTGCTGGGGCGTGGCTGGAACGTTAATTCAATGATACTGGCCCTACTGAGTTTAATGATTGGTGTTTTAGTTTTTAATTATCTATGAAATCTGCGCTCACTGACATCAGCGAAATTCGCCGTTTTTTACTGTGCGAGACACCTGGCGCCTGGGTTGATATGGCCCTTAATAATCTGGAGCTGTTGCTTATTGATCATGCCAACTGTGAGAAAAAAGCGGCAAGCACTGCGCTCAATCTTATGTATCGCTATGTGGATAATTACACGCTTTTAACTAAAATGTCCCGCCTGGCAAGAGAAGAGCTGCGGCATTTTGAGCAGGTGATTGCGATTATGAAAAAGCGTGGTATTGAATACACTCAAATTGAAGCGGCTCGTTATGCAGGTGAACTGC
>JBCBZU010000359.1:0-2941 GCA_039815165.1 Pseudomonadota bacterium | reverse complement strand
CGACATTCACAGCTACTCTGACGCTCTGGAAGCTGTCCTTCACGACATCTCGGATCAGGGCATCGAAAGCGTCGTCAACCTTGGGGATCATCTAAGCGGCCCAATGGCTGCGCACGAAACTGCCGAGCTTTAACCCAGCGAAGGGCATCCAATCCACCCGAAAGGCCGTGTGGTTATTAATCATCACTGCCGCCGCATCAATATTTTTGTAGGCATAGAGTGCTTTATCCAGATCCTTGGTAAAGACCGCGGCCTGGAAGGAGAACATCAAGGCGTTCGCCTGGGCAATGGCATCGTCTATATCATCATAGCTATAAACACAAATGACCGGACCAAATATCTCAGTTGTGCTGATTGTAGTCCCAGCGGGAGGGTTAAATAATACCGTGGCTTCATAGCAATTGTTGTCTAGCGTATGACCCCCACAGATGAGTTCCGCACCGTCGGTGATCGCTTCCTGTACCCAGCTATCGACACGCTCTACTTCTTTCGCATTAATCAAGGGTCCAATCTCCGTATCCGCAGAGGTGGGGTCACCAATCTTCATTGCGCTTCCCAGTGTTGCCAGGCGCTCGGTGAGGTCTTTGGCAATGCTGCTGTGGGCAAATACCCGTTGCACAGAGACACACACTTGGCCGGCATGGTAAAAACCACCTTTGGCCAGTAGAGGCGCGGCATCGTCCAGGTCGGTATCGGCCTCTACAATGACCGGCGCGACACCGCCATGCTCAAGGGCACAGCGAACGCCAGGCGCCAGCTTGGACTTCAGCATCCAGCCAACCTGAGCGCTGCCAATAAAAGAGAAAAAGCCTACGCGTTCATCAGTGACAAGCTTTGAGGCCGTGACATTGTTATCGGTTACCAGTGCCTGGCCATATTCGAGGGGTAGGCCCGCTTCGTGAAGAATGTTGACAAAGCGCAGACAGGTAATTGCTGTGGCGCCGGCCGGCTTGACGATAAAGGGACAAGCCGCGGCAATCGCCGGACACACCTGGTGGACAATTAGGTTTAGCGGGTGGTTAAAGGCACTCACGGCCACAACTACGCCAATGGGCTCCTTGGTAGTAAAGGCCATATGGCCCATTGAGGCGGGATTAACGCCCATGGGGATTTCTTTACCGGCATCATTTCGAATGCATTCTATGCAATTGAGCACACCGTCAATGGCGCGATTCACTTCTACAATAGAGTCGGGAAGAGGCTTGCCTCCCTCACGGGCGGCCTCCAGAGCCAGCTCATCAAAACGTTCGCGCATGATAGCGGCGGTTTTTTCTAAAATATCGATACGTTTAGGACCAGACAGCCAGGCTTTGCGATTGCGATAGGTGTTATACGCGGCCGTTAATGCCTTATCGACACCAATAATGCTGACGGCGGATACCGTGCCAATGACGGAGTCATCGTAGGGCGAGGTGATGGTCTTATGATTGCCCTGGTCAGTTAATCCAACAACCAGTGAAGGGTAGTGCTTGCTCATGCATAGCTCCTCGTAAACGTTGACGTGTAATGTATGTAGTTAGTGCCTGTCCATGACTAGGGCATCCAGAAAACTGATCACAGGCTACTGTCGAAACACGACCAAACAGCGGCGGCTGGGGACTGTTGATTGCCCTTTTGCTCATTCAGAGCAGCTGTTTGTGGGCCAGCACCAGTCAATCTTAAAAGCTTACACTGCACTGCAGCAATCATTGTCGCCTGATCGGGATAATAAAATCAAGTGCTGCTTGTTAAATCGATTAAAGGGCGTCTCTAAACATTAGTGTTTTTTTCCATGAGATCAAGGCAGCACCGTACGGAGAACCTTAGTGTACTGGGGCGTACATGAGGATTCGAGTGCGGAGCTTGCGCCGAGATCGCGGAAAAAGACACTGCTTAGAGATGCCCTAAAGACTGTGTACCACGGCTTTCATGCCCTTGGTCAGTAAAGATAGCTGCTCTGCTTCAATAATAAAAGGCGGCATAATGTAAACTAATTTGCCAAAGGGGCGCACCCATATACCCTGCTCGACAAACTTGTGCTGAATCGCCTTTAATTCTACTGGTTGTTTGAGTTCGATCACGCCAATGGCACCGAGTATGCGAACATCTGCCACTTGTGGCCAGTCGATACACTCGGCCAGTTCATTTTGTAACTGCGAACGGATGGTCTGAATGCGCTGTTCCCAGGGGGAATTTAGTAATAATTCAATACTGGCATTGGCAACGGAGCAGGCTAAGGGGTTCGCCATAAAAGTAGGGCCGTGCATCAGCACTCCGGCCTCGCCTGCACAAATCATTTGCCCTACCTTCTCTGTACACATAGCTGCCGCCAATGTCATATAGCCGCCGGTTAGGGCCTTACCTAAGCACATAATATCAGGGCTAATATGCGCGTGGTTGCAGGCGAATAATGTGCCGGTACGGCCAAAGTTGGTGGCAATTTCATCGGCAATCAGTAGCACATCGTATTGATCGCAGAGCGCACGCACTTGTGTTAAAAACTGTGGTGAATAGAAGTTCATCCCCCCTGCTGCTTGAACAATGGGTTCAAGTATTACCGCGGCCAATTGCTGATGGTGAGCCTGTATGTGTTGTTTAAAATCCGCTATAGCGGATTCATCCCATTCATCGTGGAAGCCACAGCGGGGGGATTCGGTAAAGATTTGCGGCATCAATAAATCTGCAAACAGATGGTGCATTCCGGTCACTGGATCACAGGTTGACATGGCACCAAAGGTATCGCCATGGTAGCCTTTTCGCAGGCTCATGATTTTTTTCTTATGGCTTTTATGCTGCGATTGCCAATACTGTAAAGCCATTTTTAAAGCGACTTCTATTGCGACTGAACCTGAATCCGCAAAGAAAATATGTTGTAAAGGCTCTGGGCTTAGATCGACTAATTTTTCGGCGAGACGAATCGCGGGTTTGTGGGTCAGTCCGCCAAACATGACGTGCGACATGG
>JBCBZU010000090.1:0-7167 GCA_039815165.1 Pseudomonadota bacterium | reverse complement strand
GGAGTGTTTTGTTGGTGTACCGATTTGGCGGGCGGACATTTAAGTTCTTAAGCGCCGTTCATTTAAGAAAACATAATAATGACCATTCCCAACAACATAATCAAAGAGCCAATAATATCTCTAAGGGATGGCGATATGCCATCCACCAGCCATAACCACAGAATGGCAACGGTGACATAAACACCGCCGTATGCTGCATAGACACGCCCTGCCGCAGTGGGGTGTAAACTCAATAACCATGCAAATAGGGCCAGACTTAGGCCTGCGGGCAGCAATAACCAAACACTTTTATCCTGTCGCAGCCACAGATACGGTAGATAACAGCCGATAATTTCTGCTATTGCGGTCACTAAAAATAGCGTTAAGGTTTTAAATTCAAACATAAGGATCATTATCCTGGTCGTTGTGGTTTGTGATTCACATTAAGCTATGCTGGGTTTATGGGTGGGCCTTCATTAAAGTTGCCCTGGAACTGGTCAATAAGCGCCAATGTCGCATATCTGGCTTTATTTGGCTAACCAAAACTCAGGAATGCCTTTATAATTGTTGAGAAAAAAGTGTAGCCTGGCTTATAGCGCTGATTCGCCAAAAATCGATCATAAACAGGGCGGTTTTGCGTCTGTCATCGCTGTTATCGTGACTTACCTTAGCCATTTTGCTCACCAGCGCAGGCCTTGCAAATGGGCGCGCGGTCAGCCACAACATCGCTGATTTTCCCTTGGACTTGCTTATGTTGATCCAATTCTGTCTATTGGAGAATAAAAATTGCTTGTGATTGGCTTGTTAATACTGCTACTGATTGTAGTCGCACTGATTCCAGTGGCGGGCTATTTTGCCAGAGTCTATATTGAACAAAATGATGAATGGCTGCTGCAACAGCAACAGCAAGCCGAGCACTTAAATGGTCACAAGGGCGCAGGCTTGCGGGTGAAACAGCTACAGCCGACCATCCTAACATTTCCCTCTTCTCACACAAAAAAATCTGCCTCCAAGCAGATGAATGCTCAAGTTATTGTCCTCACAGAAATACGTCGTCAAATTAAAAAATAATGGTATTAAGGGCCACTGTGGAAACGGGCTTTACAGTGAACGGTCGGCTGTAAGCGCTAAGCGCCTCTAATAAACCAATACGGGCAAAAACCTACAGCCTACATAAAGATCCGTAAAAAATTCAGAGATAGAGGCTGGGTTCGCCTTTTGGTCGGGTTTTGAAGCGGCGGTGTACCCATAGATATTCCGCTGGGTTTTGTCTTACGTACTGTTCGACATATTTGTTGAGCGCGGCAAGATCGGCGCTGTCATCCCCTGATGGCAGTCCCTCCAGTGGCGGCAAAAAGTGGATCTCATAACCGCGGTGATCAGCCTGGCGGCGATAAAAAATGCCGAGCGCAGGCACCTTGGCCATTTTTAATAAACGGGGGGTTGCGCTGACAGTGGCGGTAGCAATGCCAAACCAAGGGACAAATTCACTGTAGTTGCGACCATAATCCTGGTCCGGCGCATACCAGAGGAGTCCACCCTGTTTCAGGGTATTGATCATGGCGCGAATATCTTTGCGGTGCAGGTTCTGGGAATGGCGGTTGTGCCGCATGCGTCTGCGGTATTGCACAAAATCGTAGACCGGATTTTTATGGGGCCGATAAGAGGTCGACAATGTAAATAAGCGATCGACCTCCACATTGGCGATTTCCAGGGTACTGAAGTGAAGGCCAATAACCAGGGCGCCCTTGCCCTGCTCTACCAGTGCATCCCAATGGGCCTTGCCCTTTACGGTAAAGCGCTTGCGTAAACGGCGCAGTGGCATAAACCAGGCAATGCCAATCTCAAACAATGCCATACCGTTGCTTTGAAAATGATCAGCGACCAGCTGGGCTCTGGCGGCGGCGCTTTTTTCAGGAAAACACAGTTCAATATTGCGTTCAGCAATGGCACGTCGGCGTTTAGCAAGGTGCAGGGTGAGGCGGCCCAAGTGTTTTCCCAGGAACATTTGTAAACCAAAGGGAAGTTGTGCCACCAGGTACATACAGCCAAAACCAAGCCATGTCGGCCAGTAGCGGGGGTGCAATAGGGCAGTCGTAAACTGAGGGGGAGACATTAGGCGGCTTCCTCAGCGCTAAGGGCTGAAGATTGGGCAGCCGGGGGCGGCTTGGCGTGACCTGGACAGCGATGGCAGCCGGGCGCAAGCCTGCTGGTGAGGCTTTTAGTCATCGTCAGCCGGTGTCGGATAGTGGCTATACCGTGGGTGGCGGATGTTCCCGATGAGTGAATGGCTTTGTTGTTGTAAAGCTTTACATTTACCAGAAAAGTCATTGTTGGCGAGCGTCATTAGGCTGAGATTTAGGGAGCGGGGTTGGAATATTGTTGATGTAAAGCCGCAATGGATTCAAGCACTGGTTCATCGAGTTCAAGATCGACGCTTGCAATATTCTCGCGCAATTGCTCCATGGTGGTGGCACCAATAATATTGGCGGTTACAAAGGCTTGGCGATTGACAAAGGCCAGGGCGAGCTGGCTTGTGCTTAAACCGTGTTCACGGGCCAGTTGTGTATAGGCTTCGGTTGCCGCTTCGGCTTGGGGGTTGGTATAGCGGGCAAAGCGGGTGTACAAGGTCAGCCGCGCTTTATCGGGTCGAACCCCGCCAATATATTTACCGCTAAGTACACCAAAAGCCAGTGGCGAGTAGGCCAGTAGGCCTATTTTTTCGCGAATAGAGATTTCTGCCAGACCCACTTCATAGGACCGGTTCAATAGGTTGTAGGGGTTTTGTACGCTGACGATATTGGGAATATTCAGGCGGGTGGCAAGACGACAGCTTTCCATCACTCCCCAAGGCGTTTCGTTGGATAGACCAAAGCTGCGCAGCTTACCCTGTTTGACCAGGTCAGCCATCGCGCTGAGTGATTCTTCCAGTGGGTGGACATCTTCGTCCTGCACGTGCTCATAGCCCAGGCGGCCAAAAAAGTTGGTGCGCCGCTCAGGCCAGTGGAGTTGATAAAGATCGATATAATCTGTTTGTAAACGCTTGAGGGAATCGTCACAGGCCCGCTTGATTTGCGGGCCACTTAAGCGGGGGCCGCCGCGAATATGGGCAATGCCTGAATTGCGGGAGCCGTTCCCGGTTACCTTGGTTGCGAGAATAATCTTGTCGCGGCAGCCGCGGGCTTTTAGCCAGTTACCGACCATGGTTTCAGAGGCGCCAAAGGTTTCGGCACTGGGCGGCACTGGGTACATTTCGGCGACATCAATAAAGTTAATGCCCTGACTGTAAGCGTAATCCATTTGCTCAAAGGCCTCTGCCTCAGTGTTTTGTTCGCCAAAGGTCATGGTGCCCAGGGCGATCAGGCTGACTTGAATATCGGTATTACCTAGCGGGCGATATTGCATAATGATTAACAGGTCTCGTTGTTGTTTGTGGCTAACGCTCTGGGGCTAATGGTACACAGTTTACCGCTATTGAATGCCCGCCCACAAATGATTCATAAGCGGACCGCTTAGCGTAAGCGCGCGGCTTTAGCGTGGTGTTTTTGCTGTTGACTGCACGCTGTGTTGTCACAGTGACACTCTATAAAAAATTGGCCTCAACCACTGGGCTGGTATCGGCTTGGTAGTCAACGCCGGCTATTCCAAAACCAAAGAGGCGTAAAAACTCGGCTTGGTACAGGGCGAAGTCGGTCAGCTCATTGAGATTTTCAGAATTGACTTGTGGCCAAATCGCTTCTACTTTGGCTTGGGTCTCAGGCTTAAGCTCCAATTCGTCGACTCGATAGCGCTGGGTGTCGTCCAGGCGCGGTGACTGGCTGTAGAGACATTCGGTATACAGGCGATGCAGTTGTTCTATACAACCTTCGTGAGTGCCCTCTTGCTGCATGACTTTAAATAAAATGGCAAGGTAGAGAGGCATGACTGGAATCGCCGAACTGGCTTGGGTGACAACGGCTTTGAGTACCGCCACATGGGCATCACCTTGTTTATCAGCGAGGGCGTCGCGCAGGGCACTGGCGGCACGATCCAGATCTTCTTTGGCTTTACCAATCGTCGCATGGCCGTAGATGGGCCAGGTAAGTTTTTCGCCCAGGTAGGTATAGGCAACGGTTTTTACACCCTCGGCCAGTACGCCCCCCTCGCTCAATGCCTGTAGCCATAGTTGCCAGTCTTCACCCCCCATGACTTTGACAGTGGTGGCAATTTCTTCATCAGAGGCGGGCTCAACGGTGACTTCACCGACTTGCAAAGTATCGGTATTTAGATTTTTTGCCGTGTAGGCTTCACCAATGGGCTTGAGCGTGGAGCTGTACACCGCTCCGGTATCTGGGTCAGTACGGCGAGGGGAAGCCAGGCTGTAAACCACTAGGTCCACTTGCCCCATATCGGCTTTAATCAGGTCGATAACCCGCTGCTTACAGTGGTGGGAAAAGGCATCGGCATTCATGCTTTTGGCGTATAGACCCTTGTCGTGGGCGGCTTTTTCGAAGGCGGCAGAATTGTAATAGCCCGCGGAGCCGGTACGCTTTTCAGTGGGGGGTTTTTCAAAGAAAACGCCCAGGGTGTTCGCACCATAACCAAAGGCGGCGGTGATGCGCGAAGCTAAACCATAGCCCGTCGAGGCACCAATCACCAGCACATTTTTCGGGCCGCTCTGATCAGCGGAGTGCTCAGCGTTTATCAAAGCTTGTTTGGATTGAATGTAGGCAATTTGCTCTTGTACGTTGGCGGCACAGCCTTGAGGGTGGGCATTGGTGCAAATAAAGCCACGCACTTTAGGAGAGATAATCATTGAAGATCCTTGGGGTTTACGGAATATTTTAAAAAACGCAGCATTATAAACGGATGGCAGGCTGATAGCGAACCCGTTAATCTTACTGTTAATCTTGCTGTTAATTCTGTCGGAAACATGAGTTGCTTGCTCAGCTTATTCAACTCACTCAGCTCACTCAATTCACTCTTAGGGGAAACAGTATTGACAATCAAGCCATGAGAAAGCATTTCAAGGCAGAAAAAAACTGCATTTTCCAGGATAATGTACGCCTACTCCACTTTCTGGCGCGCTCCAATGACCCTTGCTGACGATAACTTACTAACCTTGCGACTTGCTACATCCTCCAACTGGGTGGAGACGGTACTCGCAGACTTTAACAGTTTTTTGAACGACCATGCCCAGGCAGAAAAAAAAGCCTCTGGTATGGCCATGTCTATGCTGTCTCACTATCCCGATAAACCCGAGATTGTCAATGCGATGATTGACCTTAGCATTGAAGAGCTGACTCACTTTCGGGAAGTGATTAAGTTAATGCAGTCGCGAGGCCTGCAACTGGGCAATGATGAGAAAGATCCCTACGTCAATGGGATTCGGGCACTGATGCGTAAGGAAACCCAACAGTACCTGCTGGACCGCCTGCTGACAGCGGCCATTATAGAAGCCAGAGGCTGCGAGCGCTTTGGTCTTATTGGCCAACACCATAGCGACCCTAGGATGAAACGCTTCTATCAGCGAATTGCCGACTCCGAAGCCAAACACCACAGGCTGTTTGTCGATTTGGCGGCGCTCTACTTTGACCGCCTTGTGATTGAGCAACGGCTGGATGAACTGCTGGAACGAGAAGCCGAGATCACCCGGGCACTGCCACTACGAGCGGCACTCCACTAGTGGCAAAGGATCACTTAGGGCTCTACCTTAAGCGCTATGCGGAGCCGGAAACGGCCGCCATTAGCCAGGCGCTTGGCACGACATTATCCGGCTCCAGGCATTATCAACATTGTGTGGTGATTCCAGCCTACAATGAAAGCGCTGATTTTTTTGATCACATTCACCAATCAGCCCTGGGCAAGCAATCATTATTGGTCATTGTTATCGTCAACCAGCCTGTGGCAGATCACAATAGCGAATTCAATAAGCGGCTTTGGCATACGCTAAGCCAGCGGGGTCACGCTGCACCCATAGGTGAACACCATTATTTGCTTAGCTTCGATCATAAGGCAGTTCAATTACTCGTCTGTGATTACTTTAGCGAAAATCGCCGCCTTGGGGATAAACAAGGCGTCGGTCTTGCGCGTAAATTGGGCTGTGATATTGCCTGCGGTTTGCGCCACCAGGGACTGATCAAGTCCCCCTGGTTGCACACCAGCGATGCGGACACCCAACTCCCGGATGATTATTTCTCTGACTTACCCGACCCCGGGCACTACAGCGCACTGACTTATCCCTATCGCCATATCGGTGTTAACCGCACTATTACTGAGGCCACGCTGCGCTATGAACGCGCGCTGCACTATTATGTGGATGGCCTTAAATATGCGGGCTCAGCCTACGCTTTTCACACCTTAGGGAGCTGCATTGCGGTTAATATCGATGACTATGCCAAGGTCAGAGGCTTTCCCAAACGCGCGGGCGGTGAGGATTTTTATCTACTGAATAAATTGGCAAAATTAGGCAAGGTGGCCGAGGCCAACAGCGAGCCTTTATTGATTGCGGCCAGGCTCTCACAACGGGCACCGTTTGGCACGGGCGCAGCAGTCAATGCAATACTTGCTCTCGATAAGGGTGAATGCTATCGCTATTATAACCCTCAAGTGTTTGTTGAGCTGGCTAGAGTATTAAGCCAATTGGACTATTTGTACGATTTTAAAGAAGACTGGGATACTTGGTTTAAAGGACTATCGCAGCGATTACAGGCTGCGCTGTTGGCGATCAATGTGCAGCATTTGTTTATGCACCTGTCCTCTCAGGTGTTTGACCGGGCTCAATTCAATAAGCAAATACACCACTGGTTTGATGCGTTTAAAACACTGAGGTTTATTCACAGCCTGGAAGCGGATTTACCCAGGTTACCTTTAGAACAAGCTGTAAAGGATTTCAGTTTAATGATTAGCAAGTGATCTTAAATTTTTTTGTGGTGGGCGACTGCCCACATACCCGCACAGTAGTAAGGTTAATAAATTTTCGCCTACGGTAACAACACTGTGAACAGTGTTGTTACCGTGAACGATTAACTGTCAACTTTAGTTGATCATCTGTGAATGGCCAATATCATAGAGCTCACCTATTGCCAAGGTGACATTCATAGCTTCTTCCAGCTCGTAAATCAGTTGCAGACACTCTTTAACTTTTCCTTGCTCCAGTAGCGTCTTCATCATACTGATGCGACTGATATAGCTCTCGGCCAACATTTC
>JBCBZU010000260.1:0-4025 GCA_039815165.1 Pseudomonadota bacterium | reverse complement strand
GTACAAAATGGTGTTATAGGTGCCTATACATAAGAACCCCAGTATGGCGATTACGAGGTAATGTTTTATGATTTCATGCCGCTGGTCATAAAGTGATTTAGCAACAAAGGGTATAAGAATAACAAATGCAATCAACCAGCGACCAAAAGCTAAGGTAAAAGGTGGAATGCTATCGCTGATATAGCGGGCGATAATGGCATTGCTTGCCCAGAATAAACTGGTTAACGCTAAGCCTATAAAAGCCAATTGAGCCGGGGGAAATTTCATAAATACCAGTCGATAACTAAATATGATGCGAAACCAATATATAGTCGCCCATTGTATAAAAATTTATGGTCAAAGGTGGCGGTAAACAAGGGTTGATAAAATGCTTATTGCCGAATCGATATTACTTATCTTATAGAGTGTGAGTATGGCTTCCAAGCATATAAACAGAAGCTTTTATCGGTACTCAATGACGAAAGCCCGGTATTTTCAGAGTTTTTTGATTTTATATACAAATAACTTGACGCTGAGAGCCCAAATATCTAACATACGCGCCTCTCCGCGCTCGTAGCTCAGCTGGATAGAGTACCTGGCTACGAACCAGGCGGTCGCAGGTTCGAATCCTGCCGAGCGCGCCATTTTTTCCTTTAATATCAATCGCTTAAGCGAAAGCTTAAGCGATTTTTTTTGCCCATTAAATCTCTGTGGGAGATTTGTGGGACTTTTTGTAAAAAGATAAAAAATAAATCACAAAGCTATGTGCCAATAGCGCGCAAGCGTGGTTTTGCTACAATCCCTTCGCGTCTTTCACAAAGTAGTTCAAAGGCATTTAATAACTCCTGTACTTCCGCTGAAGAGTAGTGTGTGGTCATATCGCCATCCGTATGGCCCAAACACACTTTTCTGGTCTCGCGGCTTACCCCAGCAGCCCTTAATCGCCTGCCACAGGTATGCTTTAACACATGCACACCTTGGCGAATATTCGGGCCAGAGGGTAATTCGGCTTTTTCCCAAGCCGTTTTCCAGCTCGTTGTCCTCATCTTTGTGAATGGCGTTAAGGTATGTGCGTTAGGAAATACATAATCACTACTTTCCTCCCACTGGCTACGCTGCTCTTCTATAAGCTCATTGTTATTATCCCTCCATTTTGTCTTAAAGCCAGGAGAATATAAGTTGATGAAAAACTCTAATTTTCCTGTTGGGTTATAGGTATAACGATGATAGAAGCTTTCATTTTTTGCCGGAATATAATCAACCTGATTAACGGGCTCCCTAATTTCTACTGTTAACGATTTACCCAGATTAGTAAAACTACATGGTTCAATTCTCCAGCTCGTTGATTCTCCAGTTTTAAAGTGCCATCCAAGTGACTCAAATAATTGAATAATAGCGTTTAAAAATAAACAGGCGCGGTCAAATGTTTTGGGAGTAACTTTAAACCCAGGGTTGGATATTTTCCATCCCGCATTTATTCTTCCGTACCTGTCTAAATGGTTTTTTTTACTGCTCTTTCGATATGCGCTTATCGTTGGGTGATATTTACTTGCTTGTTGCGGAATAGTAAATGCTAAAACTTTGGTAAGTTGTGACTCACTCAAATATGTTTTTTCTTCTATTGACGGAATGGTCTGTTTGGTTTGTGGCCAGAATAAGACAGTTTCTAATTCTGGATTAGTATTTTTAGGCAGAAGTATTTTGTTGACGGGGTGGCCATTTTGTTGTTTGGCCCAATAGCCGGGAGGCGGACAGGGGATATGATGTTTTTTGCATTTTTTAGTGAAGCCTCTGTCACTGATATTATATTGAGGGGCAAGCTTTGAAATGGGTGTTAACCATACAAGGTCATAAAATACTTTTCTGGTTATTGCTGTAGGTTTACCCATCTAGATTCTCCTAATCACATTTTACTTTTTTCACGATATGACTAATAAGCTTTCTACCGCCAAAGTTCACCAAAAGGCACAACCCACAAGCCCTCACCAAAGGCGGCAATATGCTCACCGGAGTAAAGTATCACGCCAGTAACGGGGTTGTCTTTGGCTAAGTGTTTTTTAAACCAGTGGATATGTTTGAAGTCATTATTCTTAACGGAAGAGCCTGCTTTGATTTCAACACAAAGTAGAGCACCATCTTCCCGCTCGATAATAAAATCAATTTCGCGCTTTTCTCTGTCCCGATAGTGATAGAGCTGATAACGGGGCTTATGGACATCCACCTGCGAGGCCAGTTCGTTAAAGGCAAAGGTTTCTATTAATTTGCCGGAGCGGTCTGAATCTAGTCTGATTTGATCCATACGCCAACCAAGTAGTGAGGCCATAAGACCACAATCAGTCATAAAGAGTTTGGATTGTTTGCCCACGCGTTCGTAATCGGTTTTTGTCCAGGGACGAACACGCTCTACCAAGTAGAGTGCTTCCAGTGCACTAATATAGGATTCAACTGTGGGCCTGCGGATGGATAAGCCTTTGCCAATTGAGGCAATATCCATAAACTTGCTTGACCATGCCGCTAATACGGATACTAACTCTCTCATGGCATCCTGGCGTTGAATTTTGGCAATATCTTTGAGATCGCGTTCTAACATGGCTTGAATATAATCCAAGTGCCAAGCCTTTCGTTCCAAGCTATCCAGTGTCAGTGATTCAGGAAAGCCGCCACTTAATGCAATATCCAGTAGTGTATCTCTGTCGTAAAACTCGGAACCTTTATCAACGTGACCTGAAAAAGCCCGCTCTAAAAATGAAGGTGTTTTTTGCTGTTGTTCACCCTGAGAGAGGGGGCGTAAACGAATATTGCTCACGCGCCCCGCTAAAGATTCCTGCACATTGGGCAGTGCTTGAATATTGGCTGAGCCTGTTAATAGATATTGTCCTGGGCGGTTATCTTCATCGACGACTTTTTTGATGGCGGTCAGTAGACTGGGTACACGCTGGATTTCGTCAATGATTAGGGTTTTGCTCTGGTGTTTCACAAAGGTATGGGGGTCATTCTGAGCGGCGGCTTCCAGTGTTGTATCATCCAGTGTTAAATAGGCAGCATCATCTGATTGCAACGAACGGGCGAGGGTGGTTTTACCGCACTGCCTGGGGCCGCTTAATAAAAGAATTCGGCGCTTATTGAGCATTCGCTCAATGGTGCTTTGTTGCCAGCGTGGATAGAAGTCAGTCATAGTTTCTGTTTCCGCGAAATTCTCACTATTTTATCCGCGATTTTTACAAAGTAAAGCCCGCTATATTATAAATATTGAGTCCGCGATTTTATAGTTGGTGATGGTGGGCCCATAGTCTAACTCCCAATATAGCTATGGGAGATGTGTGGGAATGAGCTGGTCATGTTAGGCAGTATTAGGCTTTGGGGGTAACGGGCGCCTGTTTAAGTATTTGATTTTATTAAGGTTTATTTCTATCTCGCATCCTGCGAACCAGTCGGTCGCAGGTTCGAATCCTGCCGAGCGTGCTATAACTAAAGGGTTGGCAGGTTAATAACTGCTAACCCTTTTTTATTTTCCGGCGTTTTCCCGACAGAAGCTTTTATTCCTGCATTTGTCAGTTTCGTCAGAGTCGACCCCTGTGCAATATTGCGGTTTGTTACCCGTTCCGCCGCAGAATAGTGCGTGGTAATGTCACCATTGGCATCCGTCCCCCTACATCGCACCTGAGAACTAAGAGCGATATTTTCACATTATCTCCATGTGCTATAACAAATTAAGCAAAAACAGCGATACCAGCATCATTGTCATTATTGGGCGAATGTTTTTTAACAATAATCTCCACATCCATATTAAGAGCATGTAAGCATCGGTATAAACGGTCAAAAGTAAAACCAGATAAACGCCCATTGGCTAACTGAGAGACTTCGGGCTGGGTAATGCCAAGCAGGTCAGCCGCTTCCGCTTGTTTTAATTGGCGGCTTTTAACAAGGTCATTAATTTGTTTGGCTAGTTGCACTTTTGCCAAGCGCTCACTACCGTCTTTTAGTTCCTCAAAGGGGTGTGCTGTGATTGCTCGTATGATATAGCATCGCTTGTTGTGGCTGGGGGC
>JBCBZU010000049.1:0-8831 GCA_039815165.1 Pseudomonadota bacterium | reverse complement strand
TCGACGATGAGAATTTTTGTTGTTTTCATCCTGAACTCATGGATATTGACGGTATTAGAGGGGGGATTATACAAGCTAAAGTGTCGCTGTACAAAGCAACAGAATATTTATCAAACGATACTCTTCAGATACTCTTCAGATACTCTTCACTTGCCGGTAGGTCAAACTGAGTCTTTCACCAACTTTTTTAGCGGTTTTAGGCACTTGGTGGTGCCAATAGTGCTGAATGGCGCCAGACATTATCAATAGAGAGCCCGTTTTGAGCGTCAGCTTTTGTACCGGAAGTTGCTTTTGATAGCGGTGGCGCAATTGAAACTGGCGCTCGGCACCAAGACTCAAACAGGCAACGACAGGATTTTTACCGAGTTCTGGTTCATCATCACTGTGCCAGGCAACACTGTCTTGACCACTGCGATAACAGTTGGCGAGCACACTGTTAAATGTCAAGCTGCCCACAGATTCAATACGCTGTTTAATAGTAAGCAATTCTGTCAACCAGGGTTTCGCAAAAAATTGGTGTCCTGAATACCGATAAGGGCAATTATCATCGCCATACCAGGCATTGAGGCGGGGAATCTTTACCGCCCTGCCATACATATTAATCACGCTTTGTTCCCACTCAATCGATTGCCGTAAATTAATGAATAGCTGTTGAGCTTCATCTTGGCTTAACCAGGCCTCGTAGTACCGAAGCTCACCCTTATCCAGGAGCATGTGTTCGTATTCTGGTTTGAATAATGAAGCTTGGCTATTTGTAGAGGACTTATCCATGGGCAATACAGCATCATGCAGGGTGATGAATGGCGTTAGCTTACTATAATTTGCGGTTCAATATGCAACTCAATACCAAAGCGCTGAAGAATATCCTGCTGAATCCGTTTGGCAAAGCCTAAAATATCCTTACCCGTGCGCTGATGCGGATTGGTTAACACCAGTGCTTGTTTTTCATGCATGGCGATACCATCTACAGGCCTGCCCTTCCATCCGGCCGTCTCAAGCAACCAGGCAGCCGCCACCTTCACTCGCTTATCGCCATTGGGATAAAAAACGATATCGGGATACTCATCCTTTAATCGACTTATACTCTGTTTATCAATAATCGGATTCTTAAAAAAACTTCCCGCATTGGGAATTATTGTGGGGTCGGGCAGTTTTGCCTGTCGAATAGCGATAACCGCATTAGCGATGTCCCTTGGCGATAGCTGAACAGATGTATCCACTGCAGCGGCCAACGCAGGGTAATCGAGACAAGCCTGTGCGTGTTTACTTAATACAAGTGTTACATGAGTGATAATGGTTTTATTGGCGAGTGTATTTTTGAAAATACTATCGCGGTAAGCAAACTTACACTGCTCCTTAGTAAGGCTAAATTGCTCGCCTGTTTGATAATTTATCCCCTCCAAAGATAACAATACATCCGCAATCTCGACCCCATAAGCACCAATGTTTTGTATAGGTGCCGCACCCACTGTACCGGGAATCAAGGCTAAGTTTTCGATACCCCAATAACCGCTATCAACAGACCACATAACACTGTCGTGCCAGTTTTCCCCTGCTGACAGTTTAATGGTTATTGAGCTATTGGTTTCCGCGATCACTGCTCTGCCTTTTGTTGATATCCTGGCAACCAAAGCGTCGACTTTATCGGGTAATACAATATTACTGCCACCGCCCAATATAAATACATTGGTTTTTTGATGTTGCTGGAATCTCGTGAAGGCTAATAATTGTTGACAGTCGGTAATATCAATAAACTTTTCCGCCACTGAAGGTATCGCCAGCGTGTTGTAGCTTTGCAGCTGAACCTGGTTACTACAGTTTTCTAAAAAGCGGTTTACCGACTTACTTGCGGCATTCATCGGGCGTTAATATCCTGTTGAATTCGCGCTAACAGATCTTGTGAGGCCGTATCGATAAGCTCAATGGCATAATTAAAGTGCGACTGATCACCATAATAAGGATCGGGAACGTCTTGATTGTCACCCAAGCCAGCCACATCCAAAAATAAACCCAAAGTACCCTTAAAATTAGCTGGCTTTAGTTTAGACAGATCACGAAGGTTTTGTTGATCCATTGCTAAAATATAGTCAAAGTGAATAAAATCACTTGTCGTCACCTGGCGAGCGCGTAAATGACTAATATTGTAGCCTCTGGCAACGGCTGTCGCCTGGGCACGTTCGTCAGGAGGATCGCCCAGGTGCCAGTCACCCGTGCCGGCAGAATCCACTACAAGCTTGTGGCCTAGTTTTGCCTGGTCAACGTAGTGTTGGAATAATCCGTGAGCGGTTGGCGAGCGGCAGATATTGCCTAAACAAACAAACAGCACTTTAACAGTCATACACTTTTCCTAAGCATTTAAACAAAAAGACCCTGTACACGCTGCAAATCGTCTGGAGTATCGATACCGCCAGGTACAGCTTGTATTGCGCGATCAACATGAATAATCCTGTCGTTGTACAATAGACGTAGCTGCTCTAGTTTCTCTGCCAGTTCTAATGGTGCAGGAGGCCAGCTAACAAAGTCATCCAGGGTCTTAACCCGGTAAGCATAAATACCAATATGTCGATGTAATAAGCCCGCGTGTTGAACCGGATCATCATTGCCGTCCCGAACGCAAGGAATCCCGGCTCTGGAAAAATAAAGTGCACTACCGCCAGCAGAATAAACCACTTTAACAATGTTTGGGTCAAACAAGTCTGCCTTTTTTATCATCGGTTCACATAATGTCGCTGCCGCTGCCGCTGGTTGCGCATACAGGTTATGGGCAACTTGATTAATGACCTCAGGGGGAATAAACGGCTCATCACCCTGCACGTTAACCACAATATCATCTTTGGAAAAATTGTATAGGTTGACAACTTCTTGCAAACGATCCGTACCCGAAATATGATCACTGGAGGTCATGCAGGCTTGACCGCCAAATGAGTCCACTGTTTGGGCAACTCTTGCATCATCAGTGGCGACAATCACTTGCTGTGCATCACTTTTCTGCGCTTGCTCATATACCTGCTGGACCATGGGCTTGCCATTGATCAAGGCTAAAGGTTTACCGGGTAGGCGAGCAGATTGGTAACGCGCGGGAATAATGACACTGAACAAAATTCAAATACCTTTACTGGGAGGCTAGCTTTATTACACTGTGGATAAGCGCTTGCGGTAAGGTAACCTTGACCTGTAGTGACCACCAATTGTGTTTAGCAAAGCGAATACATTTAATCGCGTCTTTTTCTGTCATTACCAGCGGCTCGCTAAGCGTATCAAAGTCTTTTTTTGTAAACCTATGATGGTCATCAAACGCAATCGTTCTGGCGTCAATTTTTAATTGTCGTAGGCTGTCGAAAAAACGCTCTGGGTTTCCGATGCCCGCAATTGCAGTGACTGGACTGTCTTTGGCAGACCATGGCAAAGGCGAAAGCGCAACTGTTCTTTTGGTTTTAAGGTGATGCCACCCTGCAGGCCGCAGCTGAATATTATTTACAGGAGTTGAAGAAAAATCCATTGCGATCTCGTCATTTTTATTGACCAACACCCAATCAACGCTATTCAACCGCGACCGCGGTTCTCGCATGGGGCCAGCCGGCAGGCAAAAGCCATTACCTATTTTTCTCTCTCCATCAATTACAACAATTTCAAAATTACGTTTTAAAGAATAGTGTTGTAGACCGTCATCACTGACAATAATATCGGTGTGAGGATGGTTTTCTAATAATAACTCAACAGCTTGATTACGTTTTCTGGAAATTGCTACCGGGCAATGGGTTTGTTGCGCAATCAATAGGGCTTCATCGCCAGACTGTTTAACATCGGTGTTACCGTCAACCATCTGACACGATTGGTAAGTGCCGCCGTAGCCGCGGCTGATAATTCCCACTTGCAGGCCCTGCTCCACGAGCGCTTGCGCGATGGCAATCACCACCGGAGTTTTACCGGTACCCCCTACTGTAATATTGCCCACAACCACAATCGGCACCTTGAACGGCCGAGTTCTACGGGATAAAAAATGTCGCCTTATGGGCACTAAGGCTCGCAGTATCAGTGACAAAGGCAGCAATAAGAAAAAGACCGCAGAATATTTTTTCTGATACCAAAGCGATAAAAACAAGCGCTGTAAATAGGTTTGGTGACTATTGGACAAAACAGATCTCTTTTAAACTCATTCTGCCACTGGCTCTTTAACGGTCATTTGCAGCTTTGCAAAGCCCAATTTACCCGCCACATCCATCGCCCGAACAACGGACTGATGGGGGGTGCTGGCATCTGCGGTAATAACCAGAGACTGTTTATAGTTGCCGTTCGCTACTTTTTCCAATGCCCTGAGGAGGGTATCTTTCTGCTTATTAATAACTGATTGACCATTGATAGAATAATCGCCGCTGGCGCTAATGACAATATCGATGCCCGTATTGGCAACCATTTCCGCCTCTACATCGGCTTCGGGCAAATCGACAGCGAGGTGAGTTTCCTTGGTAAAGGTGGTGGATACCATAAAAAAGATAAGCAGTAAAAATACCACATCAATCAGCGGGGTAAGATTGATACCCTCTTCGGTACGCAATTGCCGACGAAATTCCATAATCCTAGAAACCGTGGTTGAGTGCAAAATTTGCGCTGAGCGCTAAGGCCGCAAGGCAAGGCGTCGCTCGCCGGCAATCGCCGTAGTCTTTTTGATCATAAGAGCCAAGAGCAACAAGGCAGTATTGTGGTCTTGGATCCAGTGCAAGTCTGTATAGCATTGTTAAATTTACTCTAGAATAAAATAAGCGTTAAATAGGGAGCAAAGCATTTTCACCCTATCATTATCGTCTACCGTCTACCGTCTACCGCCAAATACAGGGGCAACTGCGGTTTTGAGGATCATCGCCTTGTGGGTTTTATATCGACAGTTCGATCAGTGTGTAAGGCGTCTACCAGCTTAACGGCTTCTTGCTCCATAATCACCGCCAGACTATCGACACGACGCACAAAGAAGCGATGTGCGATCATCGCAGGGATTGCAACCACCAAACCGGCGGCGGTGGTGATCAAGGCTTCAGAGATTCCGCCGGCTAAAGCGCCCGCATTGCCTGTACCTTCGAGTTCTATCGCGATAAAGACTTTGATCATCCCAAGGACTGTGCCCAACAGACCTAATAAAGGCGCAACCGCAGCAATAGTACCCAGTGCACCCAGATAGCGTTCAAGAGAGTGAATAACCTGATTTGCCGCTTCCTGGATGCTGTCCTTCATGGTCTCGCGACCGTTGCGGGAATTGCTTATGCCCGCAGCCAGCACCTTGCCCAATTCAGAGGAATGTTTAAGCTCCCTCAGCCTTTCGGCCGTTACTTGGTTGCCCTTAATCCATGACCATACCTGAGCTAACTGATGCTTGGGAGCAACCTTTTTGGGATTTAGGGTCCAAAAGCGCTCAATAATGATGGCTATAACGGCAATGGAACACAATATCAACGGCAGCATAAGCCAGCCACCCGCAACAATAATACTTTGCACTCTTAGCCCTCAGTCGTAAAAAATGAGGGCAATGTACCACAATGGTCGCAGTCAAAAAATAGCAGACCCCTCACTCGTGCGCAGATATTTTTGCAAATATAGGCCATCAAACTTAAGGGCACCACTAAAAGTTGGATTTTTCCCTGCGCCTGGCGAGCAACTGGTGGGAGTCCGGTGGGGAGTCCGGTGAGAGTCCGGTTACAAAAGCAGCCGGATATCCGAGGTAAAATGCGGTGAAAACAGGTTTTTTGTGAACTGGCTACTGCCCACTAGTGAACAACTGTTCAACACGAGCACTGGCTAACAAACACGCTAATTTTTAGAGGCAGCCGTGAATAAGTAGTAGCAGATCAATAATTAAGCTGTGGCAATGATTTGCGCGGTCATTTTTTGCGCAATCTACGATTCAGGCGTAAGGGCCAATTGAGCTTGCTCTGATCTAAACAGTCGCGCCTGCACAATGCTTAAACCTCTGGCGCCAGCTTATCGCCCTTGTGATCTTTTGCAAACACCATATACACAGAGGGAATCACAAATAGCGTAAACACTGTGCCAATGGCCATTCCGCCCACCAGTACCAAGCCAATGGAATTTCGTGCTTCTGCACCGGCCCCACTCACAAGTACCAAGGGAAAGTGGCCGGCAACCGTGGCCACACTGGTCATCATAATAGGGCGTAAACGGGTGGTGGCTGCATGAGTAACCGCCTGTAGCTTAGCAATCCCCTGCTGCTGCATTTTATTGGCAAACTCTACAACGAGAATACCGTTTTTTGCTATAAGACCTATGAGCGTGACCAAACCCACCTGTGAATAAATATTAAGGGTTGTGGTCCAGTCATCAGTCCAAAAGGGAAGTTGCGGATTGGGCATTTTTAAAAAAGTAAATATCAAGGCACCAAACATGGCCAGAGGAACTGAACCCAAAATAATCACAAAGGGGTCGCGGAAGCTATTAAATTGAGCGGACAGTACGAGAAAAATTAGTATCATCGCCAAAATAAAGGCGGGCAGAAATTTATTGCCTTCTTGTATCAATTGGCGAGACTCCCCAGTATAACCAAGGCTATACCCAGTTGGCATAATCTTCTTGGCTTCACTTTCCAGAAAGGCCAATGCTGAACCCAGTGGCTGAGTGGATACTCCGCTAATCTTGACCGCATTTTGTTGCTGAAAGCGATTAAGAGACCGCGGCACTGATGTATTTTCGACGCTGGCAATAGTGGACAGCGGTATCAGTTGTTGTTCAGGGCCGGTGATATAAAGCTGTTCTATTTGATCCGGTGTTAAACGCTCAGAACGCTTAATTTGCGGAATCACCTTGTAGCTGCGGCCCTGTAAATTAAAGCGGTTGACATAATTGCCACCAAACATAATACCAATATCATTACCCACCTGCTGTAGGGTCAGCCCCAAGTCTGCGACTTTATCGCGGTCGATGACTAAGTTTGCCTGGGGCCTGTCCAATTTTGTATCAATCAGGGGGGGGAACACAAAAAGCTGGGCCTGCATTGCTTTATCAACTAACTCATTGACGATAACCAAAATTTCATCGGGCTCTGCAGTGGAAGTAATTAAAAACTCTATAGGAAAATCACTGCCTCCAGGTAAAGCGGGAGGTGTAAAAGTTGGCATGTTAATCCCGGCTATCCCCGCAAGCCGCTGCTGAACTTCCGGCAAGACTTCATCGACAGTTCGGTCGCGCTTGTCCCAGGTTTCAAGCACCATGCCTGAGAAGCCGTCACCAGCGCCCAGTACCTGAAAGGTAAAATCAGTTTCAGGTAAAGATGAAAAAATTTCATTGGCTTGTTGGCCGTAGATACTCATCTGGTCCAATGTTGAATTAGCAGGGGTATCAACAATACTAAAGATAACGCCCTGATCCTCTTGCGGCGCAAGCTCATTTGTCGATTGCATAAACAAAGGAATACAAAGCAGGCCAATAACTATCCATATCATAATCACTGCGGCACGTGAGTCTAGCGTGGCATCAAGCAGTCTGATATAGCGCGACTTAAAGGATTCGAATACCTCCGTGCTGATTCGCGCCAGGCCCTTGGGCTTTTTATCTTCTCTCAATAAAGCACCGGACATCATCGGTGACAGGGTTAAGGCGACAATGCTCGAAATAATGACCGCGCCGGTCAAGGTAAACGCAAATTCCCTGAATAGCGAACCGGTTAGCCCACCTTGAAGCCCAACCGGTAAATAGACCGCGATCAGTACCGCTGTTGTTGAAATCACGGGCCCAATCAATTCACGAGCGCCGGTAATTGCAGCATCGATGCGCGGTTTACCTTCGCGCATATGCCGCTGTACATTTTCAACAATAATGATGGCGTCATCAACCACAAGACCGACCGATAAAACAATGGCCAACAGTGTTAACAGGTTGAGACTAAAACCAAACAGTTGCATTAAAAAGACCGCCCCAATTAAGGAAACAGGGATGGCTATCACGGGCACAATGACGCTGCGCACAGACCCAAGAAATAGGAAAATAACAACAATAACGATGAACAGTGTTTCGACTAAGGTGCTTACGACCTCTTTAATTGACTCTTCAATATACTCAGTCGCGTCATAGGCAATGCGTGCGTCCATACCCGAGGGGAGACTTTCTTGAATTGCTTCCATTTCGGCACGGACTCTTTTGATAACGGCTAAAGAGTTTGCCGTTGGCAAGGGCCATATACCCATAAATGTTGCGGTTTGACCGGAGAAACGAACTTCTTGGTCGTATGCGTCAGAGCCCAATTCTACCTGGGCGACATCCCGTATACGGATAATAGCGCCCTGCTCTTCTCTAAGAATAAGATTTTGGAACTCTTCGACTTGCACAAGATCAGTATTCGCCGACAAATTAACTTGCACCAATGAACCCTTGGTGGTCCCCAAAGCTGACAAAAAGTTATTTGCAGACAGTGCCTCGCGCACTTGGAGTGGCGTTACCCCATGGGCAGCCATGCGCTGCGGGTCCAGCCAGATACGCATGGCAAAGTTGCGGCCACCTAAAATATCCGCCCGCTGTACGCCCTCGAGGGAGGATAGGCGGGGTTGCACAACCCGGGTAAGAAAATCCGTGATTTGATTATTATCGAGAATATCAGAGGTGAAGCTAAGATAAGCAGAAGCAAATGTGCTATCTGCCGACTCAACATTAATGACCGGTACTTCTGCTTCAGGAGGCAAATCGCCACGGACTTGGTTAACTTTACTATTAATCTCTGAGAGAGCTTTTATGGGGTCGTAGTTGAGCTCTAAGCGGACCGTGATCGTGGAGAAGCCCAATTGATTGGTGGACTGAATATAGTCGATTCCTTCAGCACCTGCCACGGCCCGTTC
>JBCBZU010000251.1:0-4158 GCA_039815165.1 Pseudomonadota bacterium | reverse complement strand
CCAACAGGCTGATAAGCCACTAATTCATAATCAATAATGGCTTGAGGATATTGATAGGAAGAGAATAATGTCTCGGCTTTTAAAAAACGGATTTCATCAACCCGCATATCTTGTGGGAAGGTATTGATATAGCGCTGGTAAAACCCCGCGGCCTGATCAAAAGCAGCAATGGAGAGTGCGTATAATTTTTCTCGCTGCTGTTGCCAACCCGCTTGCTTGGGCTTACCCTTTTCAAACTGTGCAATCTGTTTTTGAAGCTGCTGGCCTTCACTGTGATAGTGACTGGCTAATTCTTTCATATAGGTTTTTAGGGAGTTTGCAACCGGTGCGGTAAATCCTGAGCGACTGTTGGCGTAGGTTGAGCCTAGGCCATAGGCATCGACATAAGTGGCTTTTTCTACCAGGGCCTGCTTGGCAAAACCGCCTTTTTTATAGGTCTCAATCAAGCTTGTGTGCAAGCCAGGGGCGCGATCAGAATTATTGTATTGAGTCACGAACAAACGATAGCTGGAGGCTGAATCCTCGTACAATTCTTTTGCAAAATAGTATTGGCCCAAATTATCGTAAATCATCCAGCTATAGGCTTGATCTGCCAGGGCATCAAAGGCAGTAATTTTTTCAGCGCCGCCCAATTTATCCAAACCGAGGCTAATAGAGTTGACGGTATCCTCTGCCAGCGGCTTTTGTCCTTTGCTTAAAGTAGAAAAATCATCTTTGTCCGCCAACAGCTGCTTAAGCACATAGGAAAAGGAGTTAACGCTTGCTGTGTACTTGCGCTGTTTGTAGCGAGACCACCCCAGCATATAGTGCGCATTTAATAACAGCTTGTGGTTGCCCGTGCGAATAACCGCACTGTAGGATGATTCAGCACGTTTATAATTCTGATTGCTAAAATGAATATCGCCTTTGCGAAATTGTGCCTCAGATATGCCTTTATAGTCCGGGTGTTGGTTCACAAGGCGATCCAGCATTTGCAGGGATTGATCCTGCCTGCCCTCGCTATCATACGCTTTTGATAACTGGTATAAAACCTCAGCATTGGCCGGTGAATCAGGGTATTTTTCCAAAATTTCTTTATAGGCGCGAGTTGCCTCGCTATAGTAACTTGCTTGTTGCTTACCCTTATTTTGCTTGTAAACACCTTCCATCATATACACGTCGGCAATGCGTCGCTCTATCTGCTCTTTTAGATGATCTTCTTCAAAAATCGTGAGCAGCTCTTTATATTCTTGTCGAACTTGCTCGTGACTGATTGATGGAACCGCCGCTGGCAATTCGCTAATCACGGGCTCTGGTGGCGCTTGATATTGAAGACTTGCCAGGGTTTTAGGTTGATTATTGCCACAGGCGACCACCATCACCGCGAGCCCTATGGTCACTAAGGCGTTGTTAGCGTAAAGATTCATCACTGCACTTGCGCCTCTTTGCCGGCCTCAATACGCTTATCGTTAGCCACAGGCTGTTGCTCCAGAGACAATAAATTGGCGTCATATAAACGGGCCTTTGCCAGGCGTGACTGGGCCCAGTAGTAATGCATGCGCTGTTCATGTTTATCTAATTCGGCATTGACCATTTGTCGCATAACCGGCTCAAGCCTGGCAATGTATGCGGTGGTTTTTAGCAATTGCGCTTGCAAGCGGCGATGGTGATCCCGAACCATGGGTTGATAGTAGTCGGGTTGCTTATAGGCTGACTCAAGTGAGTTGAGTTCTTGTGTTTTATCCGCTAATAATGTCAATTGCTGGCGGGTGGTTTCCAATAACGCTGTTATTCTGTCTTGATCTTTTGCCGCCAATGACAAGCTGTGTTGTGCCAGTTGTTTTTTCTGCTCTGCAAAGATTTTGTGTAGTTCATTACTTTTCTGCAAGACGTTTTTCAATTCACTATTAAAGTTTTTTTGGGCAGCATTGTCGAGAATCACAAAATGTTGATCAGAGCGCTTGATCCAATAGCGCAAATTATCCTGCATGGTATAGAGCTCACCCAACTCTTTAAGAACTTCACTAAAGGCATTACTGGCCATAAGATCAATTAAGAAGGGTGTCAGCTTTTCATACGCAAGGGACGGCTGCATGGAAAACCAATTGGACTGGGATTTAAGCGCCTGAATATTGCGGATAAACTCTCTGGGCACATCGAGCTGATTAATAATTTCGCGGGCTTCGGCCACATTTTTCATGCCTGACTTATATTCTTGCTCCGCCTCAATATTACTCTGCAAAGCCCGTTGTGGGAAACCCTGCTGTTCATATAAATGGGATAACAGCACTTTGGTTTCCTGCACTTCTGGCAGGGCAATTGAGCGATTGTTAAGGATTCTCAACGCGGGAATCGCATCATCAAACCGCTTCATCTTTATGGCACTCCAGGCATACGCCAGTAAAGCACGATTTGAATAAAGACCATTGGTTCGAATACCGGAAAGGTGGGTCCATGCCGTTTGCCATTGACCCTGCTCTATGGCGATTTGCGCCAGCCCATTTTTAGCCCGATCAGAGAGCACAGACAATTCTTCCGAATGATCGACATAAGTGGCTACTTTTTGCAGATATACCTGTGCTCGCTGATAATCGCCCGCAGCCAAATGGCCAATGGCGATATTAAACAGAAAATAAGGATAACCGGGCATATAGCCCGACAGGGAATTTTGTACGGACGGGTTAATGACTTGAGTGGCTTTTTTATTGCCAATTAAGGTTGCCAGGTAAAAATAGTCAAAATAGATACTCGGCGGCACCTCTCCCACCACTTTATCCAGCGCTTTATTAGCCTCGGTCAGTTCTGATTTTTTATAGTATATTTTCCCTAAATAATACCAGGCGCGGTTGCTGACTTCTGGTGAGGTGGTGTTATTGAGTAGTTTAGCAAAAAGACTCTGTGCCTCATCAGGCATGCCGTAGGACAGCATCATACCGCCCTTGAGCACCTGCCCCGTTGACCCCTGCGCAATAGGATTGTCCAATGCAGCGTTATATTCGTGCTCAACCAGCGCTGAAAAAAAATCGTCCTGAAAGTAATCAAACAATACCGCCCCATATTCCAGCTCATCCACTGACTTAACATGTGATTTGATGGTTGCTGCCTGAACACAGGCACTGTAAAGACAGGCGCTGAGGGCTTGTACTGTAAGCGTGCGCAACACTATCCACTTAACACGTTCAAATACACCAGGCAGAATAAACATGACGAGGGCCTACCACTGCTTAATATTGAAAACGGGTTCTTGGATAAGCCCGTTGTCGGTGACAAGCAGCTCCAAATAACCGCTATTGGGCGATTTTTCAAAATGTAAATCAACCGCCCTTTTATAATCCCGGCCGTTAGGGCCGACACCGGTAAAAAAGGCCGTGGCGGTATGCTTGCCGGTATTGAGATTGGTTACATGAAAGCGCTGCACACCACCGCGGACAAGGGCTTGGCGCTGTCGGTCAGAGTAAATGTGAGTCGCGACTAATTCTCCATTAATCTTTAGTTTCACGCTTTCAAGAGTGAAAAACTGACCTGAACTGACGGACACAAAAACCGAAAACTTAGTCGATGATGGAAATAACAGAGTTTCTTCCAGCAAGCGCAGATCTTTATTGAGCAGCAGCACCTCTTGCTTGAGCTGCTGAATCTCTTTGGAAAGCGCTTTAAGCTCTGGCATTGCGCCACCCTGATCTGCCGATACAAGACTGCAAAGGCAGCAGGCACCCACAATAAAAAACAGCCGCGATAGAATCTGCTTATAAGTGCTTAAGCGAGTGTTTATACAGGAAGGGCACAATAAAATCATGCTTATACCTCAAACGGTCAAACTACAGTAAAAGCAGTAGCCCCGAGATGCCGTTATTGTATCTCTATCACTGAGCCCTTGCATGGTGCATCTATTCTAAGTGTGTCGAACAATCCTCGCGTGGATTCAAGCTCGAAGTGCACTGCACCACTGTATCCACAAAGTTAGCGCCCTACTGCATTCGGCTATGGATACAGTATAAGAGGATAAATTCGCTAAATAATTCATCTGTTTGCCGCATTTTTTAGCGGCCTTATTAAATGAGCGCTGTTGTTATATGATCAAGATCGGTGATTGCTCAAAACTACTGTACAAATATACCTATATTCACTGCGAGACCTTTGCACGAAAGCCATTTTGCTCTTATGCGGCGTTAAAAATGT
>JBCBZU010000144.1:0-5969 GCA_039815165.1 Pseudomonadota bacterium | reverse complement strand
TCGATTTCCTCAAGATCGACGGTTCTTTTATAGGTGATATTGATAAAGACGAAGTCAGCCTGGCGATGGTGAAATCCATCAATGAAATCAGCCATATCATGGATAAAAAAACCATCGCAGAGAAGGTTGAAACCGACTCCATCTTTGCTTTATTGAGAAACATGGGCGTCGATTATGCTCAGGGCCACGGCATTTGCGAGCCCTTTCCCTTATCCAAGCTCAAATTAGCCGAAGTGCGCCAATACCTTAATAATACCTTTTAGGCAAGGCCTGCTGGATGACGAATTCATCGAAATTCCACTTAAGCGTGTTAAAATCACTTTTTTTACTGCGTTGAGCTGCTTATGCACTGCCCCTTTTGCAATGCCGATGACACCAAGGTCGTCGACTCCCGCCTGGTGGCGGACGGCAATCAAATTCGTCGTCGTCGACAATGCCTTTCCTGCCATGAGCGCTTCACAACCTACGAAATTGCCGAACTGTTAATGCCCAGGGTAATTAAGCAAGACGGCTCCAGGGAACCTTTTGATGAGAATAAATTGCGTGCTGGCTTTCAGCGCGCATTAGAAAAACGCCCGGTCAGTGTAGAGGCGGTGGAGTCCTCTCTCAATCATATTAAGCACTATTTGCAAAGTACCGGCGAACGTGAAATTTCCGCCGGCGTTATTGGTGAAAAGGTCATGGAGCAGTTGCAAAAACTGGATGAAGTCGCTTTTGTACGCTTTGCGTCTGTGTATCGGCGCTTTACCGACATTAGCGAGTTTCAGGAAGAAATTGATCGCCTCCAAAGTCAGCCCTCCGCTGACACCGACAATTCATAGTGTCTACTCCCGCTACCGCAATCGAGCCCAATCACTACGCCTGGATGTCAAAGGCCATTCAACTGGCAAATAGAGGCCGCTACACCACTCGGCCCAACCCCAACGTGGGCTGTGTGATCGTCAAAGACAGTGTGCTGGTAGCCGAGGGCTGGCATTATCGTGCTGGCGAGGCCCATGCTGAGGTCCATGCGCTAAATCGTGCCGGGCAGCAGGCCCAAGGGGCCGACGCCTACGTCACCCTCGAACCCTGTAGCCACCATGGTAAAACCGGCCCCTGTTGTGAAGCACTGATCGAGGCGGGTATTGCCCGCGTCATCTATGGCATGCAGGACCCCAACCCGCTAGTGGCCGGTAGAGGCTTGTCGCGAATGCGGGAGCAGGGTATCGAGGTAATTGGCCCGGTAATGGAGGCAGAATCACAAGCGCTAAACCAAGGCTTTATTTGCCGAATGCGCAATGGCCGCCCCTGGGTACGTGCCAAACTCGCCATGAGCCTCGATGGTCGCACCGCCATGGCCGATGGCACCAGCCAGTGGATTACCGCTGCTGCGGCCAGAGCCGACGTGCAAAAGTGGAGAGCCCGCAGTGGAGCCATTATTACCGGCATAGGCTCTATTTTGGCGGATAACAGCCGCTTAAGCCTCAGACCCCAAGCACTGTTGCTGGACAATCGCGACGATATTATCCAGCGACCCCCGCTGCGAGTCGTGTTGGATTCCCGTTTAAGAATATCCTTGGATGCCGCCATACTTGAGCCAGATGCTCCTACACTGATCATTACTTCTGATGTGGCTTACGAGCAGCAGCTTGTGCACGCAAACGCATTGACTGCACCCGAGCATATATCACTACTGGCTTTACCCCTGTCGGCTGGCACATTACCATTGGCGCAAGTACTCAAATATCTGGCAGATGAGCACCAGTGCAACGATGTACTTATAGAAGCCGGGGCGACCCTAAGCGGTGCTTTTTGGCAGCAGGGCCTGATAGATGAGCTCATTATCTATCAAGCGCCTGTGTTGATGGGGAGTGAAGGCAGACCTTTAATAACCCTTCCCATCCACTCAATGGCGCAAAAGCAGCCTTTAACGATTATTGATCAACGGCAAATTGGCCAAGATTGGCGTATCATTGCGCACCCTACACAATAGGCTCAAGACTATGTTTACTGGCATTATTGAAGCAAAGGGCAGGGTTGGCCTGAAACAAGCCCGCGGGGGTGATGTGCGCTTGCATATTCACTCCAGTGAGCTGGATTTTTCCGACGTGCAGATTGGCGATTCAATTGCCACCAACGGTGTCTGCTTAACGGTGGTTGAACGTCTGCAAGAGCAAGGAAATACCACTGCGTATGCAGTGGATGTGTCCACAGAAACGCTCAGTTTAACCACCGTGGGACAGTGGCAGGAAGGGGATGCGGTAAACCTGGAAAAAGCGCTTACCCCGCAAACCCGTCTAGGTGGCCATCTGGTGAGTGGACATGTGGACGGCATGGGTACCGTAGTAAGTCGCCACAGCGATGCCAGGGCAGAGCGTTTTACCTTAACAGCACCTGAGTCTCTGGCAAAATATATCGCTCAAAAAGGCTCCATTACCGTTGATGGCACCAGCCTAACGGTCAATGGGGTGAGTGGTTGCCAATTTGAACTGGCGATTGTACCCCATACCCTTGAGATGACCATTATGGGTGACTATCAGCCAGGCACTCAAGTCAATCTGGAAGTCGATTTAATCGCCCGCTATTTAGAGCGCCTGTTGCTTGCAGACCCGCACTTAGGCGAAAAATTCGAGTCTTAGCCACGCTAACGATTAAAAAGACACACTAACCCTTGAAGAGACACACTATTGAACACAATTGAAGAACTGGTCGAGGACTTGCGCCAAGGTAAAATGGTTATCCTTATGGATGACGAAGATCGCGAAAATGAAGGGGACCTGGTAATGGTGGCCGAGCAAGTGAGACCGGAAGATATTAACTTTATGGCGACTCACGCTCGCGGACTTATCTGTTTAACCCTGACTGAACAGCGCTGCCGCCAGTTGGATTTGCCGCTAATGGTCAATAACAATCGCGCTCAACATTCCACTAACTTTACACTGTCCATTGAAGCGGCAGAGGGGGTCACAACCGGTATTTCCGCCGCTGACCGCGCCCACACCATTCGCACCGCGGTAGGCCGTGATGCCACGCCAGAAAATATCGTGCAGCCCGGCCATATTTTTCCGTTAATGGCACAACCCGGCGGCGTGTTAAGCCGAGCAGGCCATACCGAAGCAGGTTGTGATTTAGCCCGTTTTGCCGGGTTTGAAGCCGCGGCGGTCATTGTCGAAATTATGAATGAAGACGGCACCATGGCGCGCCTAAACGATTTGGATAACTTTGCCAAACAACACCATATTAAAATGGGCACAATCGCCGATTTGATTCACTACCGCTCGGTCAAAGAAAAAACCATTGAGAAAACCGCCCAACGTTCAGTACAAACACGCTATGGACAATTTGAACTGAGTAGCTTTAAAGATTTAGCCAGTGGCGACATGCATTTTGCTCTGCACAAAGGCGACATCAACCCCGATGAAGTCATATTGGTACGGGTACACGTTTTAGACGCAGTGCGCGATGTGCTTAACTTACAGCGTGGAGGCAATGGTTTTGTACCCTGGACATTTGCCGATGCCGCCAATCTCGTTGCAAAAGAACAAAAAGGGGTTGTAGTACTGATATGCTACAACCAAACCAATATTGATATGGAAGACCGAATCGAAGAAATGCTGTCGGGCAAGGTGCGCAAAACCACCGCGGATCATGTTTATCGTCAAGTAGGCACTGGCGCACAAATTTTGCGAGAATTGGGCGTACATAAAATGCGTTTAATGTCTGCGCCTTTTAAATTCTCTGCTATTTCCGGTTTTGATTTGGAAGTTGTCGATGTTCTTGAAAGCCCTTAGCTTGGTTTTTTAAGAGCCCTTAGCTTGGTTTGTGAAAAGCCCTTAGCTTAGCAGAAAAGTTGCATGGAAAAATTAAATAGAAAAATTGAGTGGAAACATGGCCGGTTATCTCCCCAAACCCGTTGATCAATTTCATAAAATTCCCGGTGCGCGCATCGCGATTATCCAAGCCATGTGGCACCCCCACTGTGTCGATGCCATGGTTGACCGCGCCTGTGCAGAGTTGTTGGCGGTTGATGTTAAAGCCGAGGATATTTCAAGGCATAAAATTCCTGGCTCCCTTGAGTTACCTTACGCGGCACGCTGTTTATTTGAAGCGGATAACACTCTCGATGCAGTGATTGCGTTTGGCGTAGTGCTCAAGGGCGATACCACCCATGATGACTCAGTCATACAAAACGTTGTTGAGGGCTTTAGTCGCGTGTCTGATCGCTTTCACAAACCCATTATCAACGAAGTCATTGGCGTGCGCTCCATAGAAGATGCGCAAACACGTGCTGACAGCTCGATCAACAACAAAGGTGTTGAAGCGGTCTTTGCTGTAAGCGAACTCCTCCATTGGAAAAATACCCTGTGAACAAAAAAGTTTCTCCCGCCACTCGTCGCAAAGCCCGCCATTATGGCATGCAGGCGATTTATCAGTGGCAAATGACCGGCGCTGAGCCCCACGTTATCGAAGCGGAATTTCGCACTGATTATGATATGAAGCATGTGGATACGGACTATTTTCATGAAATTATCGAGCAAGTCACTGCGCAAGCAGCAGACTTGGATCAACACTTCGAACCCTTTCTGCAAGAGCGCAGCCTGGAAGAACTGGATGCCATTACCCGAGCGCTATTGCGAATTGCAACCTATGAATTTATTCATCGAATTGATGTCCCCTATAAAGTTGTGATCAATGAAGCGGTTTCGCTCGGCAAAAAATTTGGTGCCACCGATAGCTTTAAATTTATTAATGGGGTACTGGATCACTTGGCGCCTGTATTAAGAGCCCCCGAGGTGCAGGCGAAATGAAATTTGCCTGCCACAGCCAGGCTACTCCCTGTAGGGGCTGGCGAGAACAAAAACACCCAAGCGGCCCTTTGGCCCCTACACAAGCCTTTACACACTTTTTCTTTGAGCGCTATAGCCCATGTTCGACCAAGGACCAGTAAAGCGAGATGATCACCCTTGCAAAGGTATGCCAAAAGACTAGCCATGGCCTGTAGCGAATTCGAGCTTATCAAGCGTTATTTTCATTGGCCATCCAATGATGAATCCATTGCCAAAGGCGTTGGTGATGACTGCGCCTTGCTCAATATTCAAACCTTGGGAACTGGCGGTGAGCAATTGGCGGTTTCCATGGATACCCTGGTCGCGGGAACCCATTTTCCCGACGATGCGACAGCGGCTGAAATCGCCTCTCGTGCTTTTTGTACAGCCCTTAGTGACCTTGCGGCCATGGGGGCCCGGCCACTTTGGTTTACTCTGGGTTTAACCCTGCCGAGTACTAACGAACAGTGGCTACAGGAATTTAGTGTATCCTTAAAAACCATTTCTCAGCATTATCACTGTGCATTGATTGGTGGTGATACCACTCGCGGTCCCCTCGCGGTCACTATTCAGGTTCACGGTGCAGTCAATAGTCCGCTACAGCGCAGTCGCGCAACAGCGGGCGACCAAATTTTTGTCACAGGCACACTGGGTGACGGTGCGGCGGCACTGCGGCTATTGCAAAACAAAATGACCGCGCAGGCCGGCGATGGTGAATATCTTAAGCAGCATTTTTATCGACCCAAAGCACAGATTGCCGCCGGTCAATTATTATCACACTACATTCACTGTGCCATTGATATATCAGACGGCCTATTGGCAGACCTGCAACATATCGCAAACGCGAGCCAAGTGGATATGGATATTCAGGTAAAACAACTGCCGCTATCGCCTGCCTATAAAAATACCGTGGGCGCAGCACAGTGGCAGTTAGCCGCCAGCGGTGGGGATGACTACCAACTTGCCTTTACCGTTCCCGCCTCTCAGCAAGTAAAGATTGACCACTTAATCACTCATCAACAGCTCAATGCAAGCGCTATCGGCTGGGTGCGAGAGTGTAGCTCAGACATCCCCCAAGTAAACTGTTACGATGGTGAACGGGCACTGGATATAACCACAAGGGGGTATCAGCACTTCCACCTGGCGTGCGCCTTTGTCGACGCG
>JBCBZU010000193.1:0-4926 GCA_039815165.1 Pseudomonadota bacterium | reverse complement strand
CGGCAACAAAGTCACCTGCCAGGCAAACAATCACGGTCTGCAAGCAGGGGACAGCATTATTATTGTGCGCAGCAGCGCCTATGCAGGCACTTATCCAGTCAGCCAACTTACCGAGAATAGTTTTGATATTGAGGCTTCATTTAATGCCAATGCAGCAGGAGCGGTAACGGCCCTGTGGGCAGCCAGTAGCGACAAGGCGCGCAGCGCCATTACCGGCTTTGTCAAACTCGGTGAAGCCCTTGCCAATGAAGGCACTGTCTGCGAAAGCAATGGTCATGATCTCAAGGTGGGCGATAGCATTTTAATTACCGGCAGTGATCAGTATAACGGGGTTTATTCACTGGCGAATGTGGCTGACAACCAATTTACTATTGATACGCCATTTATCGAAGCAGATATCGCCTTAGGGGCCGGCGGCGGCAAAGGCAATGGTGAGCACCATACCTTTAATGGTCGACCCGCTTACATATTAAAGAACAGCATCCAAGTGGGCAGCAATGTCAGCATTATTGGCTTTAACCCACAGGATACGGTGGTGGTTAAAAATCATGCCGAGACCAAAATTAAATTACTCGGCACCGCCGAAACACCGATCACCGGCGTGCGCTTTGCCGGCTGGAGTTTTGATGGCCGTGCGGACCTCAGCACTCTCGGCGGAGAATTAATTACCCAGGGCCATGGCGGCGGCTTCTTTTTACGACACGTTCACCACTGTGTTTTTCACTGCACTATCGTTAACCATTTAACCAAAGGTTTGGGCGGTGGCATTTACGGTGATAGTGATAGCGTAACCTCTATTCGCGCCAACGCGGTGATATCCAACAGTGCCAACAGTGGCAAGGGAGTTTACGGCTGCCACCATTCAGAACTGCGTTTATACGACTGTGATGCGAAAAACTGTAACGACACCATTGTCTACCAGCAAGCCGCCCAGGGCGAGCAACACTTAGTGCTGGCTAAAGAGACCACCGCCGAAGTTTTGCAAGTCACCCGGCACGGGCATTTTATGGGCACGGCCCAATTTGATATGCCGGCCACTTTTAACAAAACCCTGGTCGCGGATACCGCCGTTGTTAAAACCCGGCTTAACGCCATGCAATCCCTGCGCATTGGCCCTGAACTGATCGATGCAGAGCAAGCACTGATCATCGCTGCCCAATCGGGTTATAACCCTGTGGGCATTACCCAGGCAAGCTATGGCGGCACTTCCACCATGGAATTAACCACTCAGGACGATGCGGGTAAACAAGCCACCCGCATATGTCTGCGAGGCGGCCACAATCAAACCAATATTGAATTCTTACGCGGTGCGCAAGGCGCAGAGCAAGTCAGTATGATGATCAATGGTGAAACCGGGTTTATCGGCATCGGCACCAGCGAACCCGAATGCCCGCTGGATATACGCACCTATGGCAATATCACCACAAGCCACTTTGGTTTTCTCAACACAAGCAAGCCCACCGGTAAAAACAGTAAAAAAGCGTCCAGGCCATACGCAATACGTACCGCCTTACGTATTGCTGCGGCTGAATTTAATGCACTCTCTGATGGGCGTATCAAAAAAATAGTCAATCACTCTAACCGACAAATGGATTTAGCCTGCCTGTTAAAACTCAAGATTACCGACTACCGCTACATCGATGAATACCAGTACGGCAATGAAATGAAAAAAGGCCTTATCGCCCAGCAAGTGGAAGCCGTTTTCCCTCAAGCCGTGCAGCGCTCAAGCAATGTGATTCCCGATATTTTTTCCAGCAGCGACAAAGTGGAATACTCAAAGGATGACAGCAGCCTCACTATTTATCTCAATCAGACCGTCACGCTCAGCGTAGGCGATCAAGTTCGCCTTATTGATGACCATCAGGGCGACGTAGAAAAAACGGTGGTCGCCATCGCCCCTGATAAAAAATCCTTCACTGTTGCCCACTGGCAAAGCCCCAGCGAACGCGTCTTCGTCTACGGCAAACAAGTGGACGATTGCAGAAGCGTCGACTACGACCGCATTCTTATGTTATGCGTCAGCAGCGTGCAGGCACAGCAGGCTGAGCAACAAGCCTTGGCCCAGGAAAACAAACACCTGCACCAACGCTTAGCGTTATTGGAAAAGCAATTTGCCGCACTGCAATCACAATTCAAGTCACAAGCCAACTGCGCCAGTGCTGATTGCGTTAGCGAAGGAGGGTGATTTATTGACAAAAAACTAATGTTTATTTTCACCAAATGATTTGTTCAAAATGCACGTAACCAACAATAGTTTAAACGAGAGGAAAACCCTATGAGTTTTTTACACGGCGTAGAAGTAGTCGAAATTGATGGCGGCCCACGCCCCATTAGCACCGTCGCATCATCCGTTATCGGCCTGGTTGGCACTGCCAAAAAAGGCCCCGTCAACCAACCCGTACTGATCACCGGCTCACGCAAGCAGGCCATCGATGCCTTCGGTCTACCCGATGGCAGCAGCACCATACCCGATGCACTCAATGCCATCTTCGACCAAGGTGGCGCCATGGTGGTGGTGATAAACGTGCAAGCCAAGCAAAGTATTGCCGCCACAGACTACAGCCTTGTCGATGGCGCCGTCGAACTTAAGCACAGCTATGTCTCTGAGCTGTTTGTGACCGGGCAAAGTGAAGCGGGCGAAACCCTGACTTACCAACAAGGGCGCGACTTTACCATCGCCAGCCAAGCCGGGGTTAACGGCAAAGACGAACTCAGACTGACGCTCACCAGTGGTATTGATCCTACTGCAACCCTCAGTGTGGCCTACAGCGTGGCAAGCGATACCCCAGCGACCAAGGCGCAATTGGTCAGCAGTAAAAATCCCGATGGCGGTATTCCCGGTTTGCTGGGCGCAGAAAGCAAAGTCAAAGTCACGCCGCGCATGTTAATCGCTCCGGGCTTTAGCGACGATGTGGATGTGGTCAACGCCATGATCACCGTCGCCGACCGCTTAAGAGCAATCGTTATTGCCGATGGCCCCGACACTACTGATACCGCCTCCATCGATTTTCGGCAGAACTTTGACAGCGCGCGTTTATATATTGTCGATCCCCAGGTCTTGGTCTTCGACAGCGTTAGCAATAGCGATGTGCTGCAACCGGCCTCTAGCCGTGTCGCCGGTATTATTGCCAAATCCGATAACGAGCGCGGTTTTTGGTGGAGCCCATCCAACCGTACCATGCTTGGTATTAACGGTACATCCAGAGCCATCGATTTTACCCTGGGTGATAAATTGGCCCGCGCCAACCTGCTTAACGATAACGAAGTGGCGACCATTATTCATCAAAATGGCTACCGCCTTTGGGGTAATCGTTCTTGCGCATCCGATCCCAAGTTTGCCTTTATCAGCGTACGTCGTACCGCCGATTTAATTAACGATTCTTTACTGCGCGCCCACCTATGGGCGGTGGATAGAAACATTACCAAAACCTATATCGACGATGTTACCGAGGGCGTAAACGACTACCTGCGTCATTTAAAAACCGTTGGCGCCATTATTGACGGCAAATGTTGGGCTGACCCGGAGCTAAACACGCCAGCGCAAATTGCCCAAGGCAAAGTGTTTTTCGATTTTGATTTTACCCCCCCCTACCCTGCGGAACACATCACCTTTCGCAGCCGCTTAACCAATGATTATTTAGAGGAAATGTTCGCATGATTATCCCCAAGGTTCTCAAAAATTTTAATTTATTTGTCGACGGCAATGGCTTTGCAGGCTTGGTCGAAGAAGTCACCCTACCCAAACTCAATTTAAAAATGATGGACTTATACAACGGCGGTATGGACGCCCCCATTGATTTGGAAATGGGCATGGACAAGCTGGAGTGCAGCTTCACCTTATCGGAATACAACAGCGACGTGATTAAACATTTTGGTTTAAGAAATGGCGCCCAAGTGACACTCACTATGCGCGGTGGTTTAGATGCAGAAACCGGCACGGTTGTACCGGTTATTCTCAACCTGAGCGGCGCCTGGAAAAATATAGATATGGGTGCGTGGAAAGCCGGTGAAAAGGCCACTCTAAATGTCAATGTCACTTTGCGTTACTACAAACTGACGGTGGATACCCAAGAATTGATCGAAGTGGATACCACTAACATGGTGCGGATTATTGACGGCGTTGATCAGCTCGCCAGCATGCGCACCGCCATCGGTCTCTAACAGGGTCACTCAATATGCTACCTAAAGTACTGAAAAACTTTAACCTGTTTGTGGATGGCCAGGGCTATGCTGGCCGCTTGGAAGAAATCTTACTGCCAAAGCTTATACAGCGAACAGAAGAATTTCGACTCGGCGGTTTAGACGCCCCCATACAAATGGATATGGGTATGGAAAAGCTTGAGTGCGAATTTACCTTGAGTGAATACGATGTCAATGTCATTCAACACTTTGGCATCACCGATCCATCCTCTGTGCCCATTAGTTTACGAGGGGCAGGTGTTGATGCACTGTTTCGCGGCCCAGGCAGCCCAGGCGGTGCCATACCTTTGGTCATGCGTGGTGGTTTGCAGGCAGAGGCCGGTGGCAATAGCGAAAGCCGTGTGGTGCCGGTGGTGATTCATGGCTCGGGTAGCATTATTGAGTTGGATTTTGGCCGGTGGTCAGCGGGTCAGCATGCGCCCTTGAAGGTGAGAGTGGCCTTGCGTTATTACCGGCTGGTGTTGGATGACAAGGTGTTGATTGAAATTGATATTGATAATCGGATTCGGAAAATCGATGGCCGTAATCAAATTTCAACCTCCCGCAGTCAGGTGATTTAGATTTTTTATGGTAACAAATGAAGAAGAGACCTTTGCACGGAAGATGATTTTGCTTTTAGGCAAGGCAAAAATGCACGGAAAGAGGGAGTTTATAGGTAATAAATGACCGATTGAGTACATTTTTAACGCCGCATAAGAGCAAAATGGCTTTCGTGCAAAGGTCTCG
>JBCBZU010000371.1:0-2885 GCA_039815165.1 Pseudomonadota bacterium | reverse complement strand
GAGACCTTTGCACGGAAGATGATTTTGCTTTTAGGCAAGGCAAAAATGCACGGAAAGAGGGAGTTTATAGGTAATAAATGACCGATTGAGTACATTTTTAACGCCGCATAAGAGCAAAATGGCTTTCGTGCAAAGGTCTCGATTCATTATCTGCCGCCGTTTTTGTATAAGGTTTTATGGTTTAGCCTAAAGACTCAACGCGAATTTTATGAACCGAACCCTGCACGGATGGCAATGACTCGAGCGCCTTTACTGCATCTAATAATTCGCGCTCCACCACCTGATTGGTCAACAACACAATTTCCACGTTTTGCTCGCCTTCCGCCGGTTCGTTTTGGTGTACGGCTTCAACACTAATGCCGCGCTCACTTAAAATAGTCGCCAACTGAGACAGTACACCTGGTTTATCTTCAACGTGCACACGCAAATAATAAGCCGTGATGACTGACTCAATGGATAAAATAGCGCGATCATTCACCTCGGTAAATCCCAGCGCTTCGATACCCTTATCGGCACCTTGGGTGATCATGCGGGCAATATCAACTATATCTGCAATCACGGCAGAGGCGGTCGCTTCGGACCCGGCTCCAGGGCCATAGTAAAGTGTTGGTCCCACTGCGTCACCCTTGACCACCAGGGCATTACTCACACCATCAACATTGGCGATCAAACGCTTTTGGGGGATCAGTGTTGGATGAACGCGCAGCTCAATGCCATGGTCCCGCTGACGTGCAATACCGAGATGTTTGATCCGGTAACCCAATTTTTGCGCGTAATCAATATCTTTGGTTTGCACCTGGCTAATCCCTTCGGTAAAGACCTTGTCGTATTGCAGGGGCATGGCGAAGGCAAGGGAGGCCAGAATAACCAGTTTGTGAGCCGCATCGATACCCTCTACATCAAAAGTGGGGTCTGCTTCCGCGTAGCCCAAGCGTTGCGCCTCCTTCAGCACTTCGGCGAAATCCCGGTGTTTATCGCCCATTTCGGTCAGAATAAAATTTCCCGTTCCGTTGATAATGCCCGCAAGCCACTCAATACGGTTGGCCGACAAGCCTTCACGTAGCGCTTTAATAATAGGGATTCCCGCAGCAACGGCGGCTTCATAAGCGATACTGACACCGGCTTGTTTGGCTCTGGCAAATATTTCGTCTCCGCATTCAGCGATCAGTGCCTTGTTGGCAGTGACAACATGCTTGCCATTATCAATGGCGGTTAAGATCAGGTCTTTTGCTACAGTGGTGCCGCCAATGGTTTCGACCACAATATCAATCTCTGGATTCGCGGCTACAGAAAAAATATCGCGATTCACATCGACAGCCGAGGTATCACAATTAGGGTTATCGCGACGGGCGCCGACTTGTGCAATTCTCAGCTCACACCCAGCGCGATTACTGATAAGTTCTTGGTTGCGTGACAAAACATTGAAGGTACCGCTACCCACAGTGCCTAAGCCACAAATACCGATATTGACTGATTTCAACGGTCTTTCCTTACTTAGCATACGAATAAGAGGCGGCAACCTTACTAGCCAGGGGAAAGACTGTCAATCGGAGACCTTAACCGAGAGTTTGAAACCGGAATAGAGACATTTTGCGCGACAGTGAAATGCCTGTAGAAGATCCATTAGGGGTGACCTCCCCAAGGACTAAAAGCCAGTGTGGTCACACTATGGCTTACTGTTTAATGCCCATGGCGTCTGCCAAATATTGCGCACTGACTGCGCCCGGAATAATCTTGCCTGACGCTAATACAATAGCGGGGGTGCCTCTCACGCCCACTTCCTGGCCCAGCATATACTGATCGGCAACGGGGTTATCCGGGCAAGGCTTGAGCGGCATATTTTTACCCGCTTTAAAGTCATCCATCATGCTCTGACGATCTGGCGAACACCAGGTTGTCGCTAATTTCTGAGCGCTTTTTGAACTGACACCGGCACGGGGAAAGGCCAGATAGCGGATCTCGATACCCTTATCCAAGTAACTCGCCATTTGACTGTGCAGGCGACGGCAGAAGCCACAATCTATATCGGTAAACACATAGACATGGCCTTTCATTTCACCTGTCGGGGTATATACGACCATGTCATCTGTATTGAGGGCCTTCAGTAATTCGGCTCGCTGGGGCTCAAAGGCGACCTCGGCTGCCTGGCGTTCTTGTTCTTGCAGATTGACCAAACTACCTTGGCGAACCTCATACATTTCACCTGCGATCATATAGCGCCCATCAGGACTGACAAACGCCACCTGACCGTTTACCTTGATTTTATAAAGACCACTGAGCGGTGAAGGCGCCAAGTCGGTAAAGTCCAATTCGGGCCGAGCTTGCTTTAAGCGGCGTATAACAGTCGAGACCACCTCTTGAGAAATGCCGGTATCCGCTTGCGGTGCATTGCTTAATGGCTGGGACAGTACACCTACGCTCAGCAGAGAGGCAAACGCAGCAGCAACGAGGCATAGTGTTTTTATGGGCATAGTCTTTAACCTAAAAGATTCGGCTGGAAACAACGAGCTAGTAACAAAAATCTATTAACAATCTAGTAACAACAATATCAATAATATCAACAAAAAAAGTCGTTGTTCGCTAATCGGCATACCGAGTTAATTCGAGTAAACAGCGGCGCCAAAGTTCCCCAAGATCCGCAAAAATAGTCATTGAAAAGATTTTAATAAAGTCTATACAAAAAAGCCGAGACAGGAGTCTCGGCTTCAAAAAATCCACACGCTTGGAGGAACTAGTGCAGTTTTTCTTTAATACGTGCGGCTTTACCGGTCAGTTCACGCAAATAGTAAAGAAATAATTAAACAAATAGGATGGGATAAAAAACATCGTATAACTGTCTCTGAAAAGCTTGCCAAAATTGCTAGTATTGCCTTTCATTTAGGTCG
>JBCBZU010000211.1:0-4654 GCA_039815165.1 Pseudomonadota bacterium | reverse complement strand
TGAAGCTCTTGGAAGCGTCTAAAAATTTTAATGCTGTTGAAGCAAGCACCGGGTCGAGAATAGAAATAACTGATTATGTCGGACAGGTATTTTCTCTCGTTTGAAATCACTGTCGTCACTGAAGCTTAAACTTTTCGAATGATTATTGGCCTCGATCATATAGCAATAGCCGTGCCTGATTTATCAAAATCCATTAAGCGCTTTACTAAGGATTTTGGTTTGGCTTGCGCGGGTCGAGAAGACGTTGTTAATGCGCAGACATCCACAGCGTTTTTCCATCAGCCATCGGCAAAAATTGAATTGGTGCACCCGCTAGAAGGCCAAGGGCCTATCGCCAAGTATTTACAGAACCACGGTGGCGGCTTACACCACCTGTGTTTTCGTTCTGATAATCTTGAGGAGGATGTGGCCTGCTTGCGCGGTATGGGTTATCAATTTTTATCAGACCAACCCCAACCTGGGGCCCATGGTTGCCGGGTTATCTTCATCCATCCGAAATCTTGCGATGGCGTACTGATTGAGCTCAGTCAGCGGGCAGATCACCATGACTGACCAAGCCTTCCCCAATTCTGCACAATTGCCTGAGTGGCAGCAATTCGCTAAAAAACAAATGAAGGGCCGCAGTGTAGAAGAGCTGGTGACAAATACCTCAGAGGGCATTGCCCTTAAACCGCTCTATACTGAGGCGGATAAAGACGCGCTTCCCTATAGGGACACCTTGCCAGGTATGCCACCCTATCTCCGTGGACCCCAAGCAACCATGTATGCAGGGCGCCCTTGGACGATTCGTCAATACGCGGGGTTTTCGACGGCGGAAGCGTCTAATGCTTTTTATCGCAAGTCCTTAGCTGCGGGTGGTCAGGGTGTATCTGTGGCTTTTGATTTGGCTACCCACCGGGGTTATGACTCTGATCACCCGCGAGTCAGTGGCGATGTAGGCAAGGCCGGTGTGGCAGTAGATTCTATTGAAGATATGAAAATTCTGTTCGATGGTATACCTCTGGATAAAGTCTCCGTGTCCATGACAATGAATGGTGCAGTGCTGCCAGTATTGGCTAGTTATATTGTAGCCGCAGAGGAGCAGGGCGTTGACCAGGCGCAACTTTCGGGCACTATTCAAAACGATATTCTCAAAGAGTTTATGGTGCGCAATACCTATATCTATCCACCGGCACCATCGATGCGTATTGTTGGCGATATCATTGCTTACTGCTCTGAGAATATGCCGCGCTTTAATACGATTTCTATTTCTGGTTACCACATGCAAGAGGCTGGTGCCGATGCGGCTTTAGAGTTGGCCTATACCCTGGCCGATGGCAAGGAGTATATTCGCACTGCTTTAGCGGCGGGTTTGGATATTGATCAGTTTGCACCGCGCTTATCATTTTTCTGGGGTATCGGCATGAACTTTTATATGGAGATTGCCAAATTGCGTGCTGCGCGCTTGCTATGGACCAGGATTGTTGGCGAGTTTAATCCAAAAAATCCCAAGTCGAGCATGTTGCGAACCCACTCTCAAACCTCGGGCTGGTCGTTAACGGAACAAGACCCCTACAACAATATTGTACGCACGACAATTGAGGCCATGGCCGCTGTGTTTGGCGGCACCCAATCACTGCATACCAATGCCTTTGATGAGGCCATTGCTCTGCCTTCAGAATTTTCCGCACGGATTGCCCGCAACACTCAGTTAATTATTCAAGAGGAGACGGGGATTACCAATGTGGTCGACCCCTGGGGCGGCTCTTACATGATGGAGTCGCTGACCCAGTCCCTAGCCGATAGAGCAGAGATGCTGCTTGATGAAATCGAGTTGCAAGGCGGTATGGCCAAGGCCATTGAGACCGGCCTACCGAAACTAAAAATTGAAGAGGCGGCAGCCCGTAAACAGTCGCGAATTGATCGCGGTGAAGATGTGATCGTTGGAGTAAATAAGTATCGCCTGAACGACGAAGAACAATTGGATATTTTAGAAATCGATAACAACGCAGTGCGCGCTGCCCAACTGCTGCGCTTACAAAAACTCAAGGTAGAGCGAGATTCACAGGCGGTCACTGCGGCATTGGCTCGCTTGCGCGAAAGTGCAGAGCAAGGAGAAGGCAATTTGTTGAGTTTGAGTATCGAAGCCGCTCGCGCCTACGCCACCGTTGGTGAAATTTCATCAGCTCTGGAAGATGTATTTGGTCGCTTTCGCGCCCATGCACAAACGGTTTCGGGGGTTTATGGTAGTGCTTATCAACATGACCAAGAGTGGATGAATATTAGTAATGATATTGATACCTTTGTCCGCCAACACGGTCGACGACCACGAATGCTGGTTTGCAAAATGGGTCAAGATGGCCACGACCGTGGTGCTAAGGTAATTGCTACCGCCTTTGCTGACGTGGGGTTTGATATCGACTTATCGCCCATGTTTTCAACTCCCGAGGAGGTTGCCCGGCAAGCCGTGGAAAACGATGTACATATTGTGGGTGTGTCTTCCCAGGCTGGTGGCCACAAAACACTGGTGCCAGAATTGATTGCCGACTTAAAGTCCCAAGGGGCTGAGGAAATATTGGTGATTGTCGGGGGCGTAATTCCCAAGCAGGATTATGCATTCCTTACCGATGCGGGTGTTAAAGGTATCTACGGTCCAGGCACTGCGATTCCCGAAGCAGCACGAGAGATTATAGCGGTGCTTAATCGACAAGCCCAGGATCAGCAGGCCCAGGATCAGCAAGTTCAAAATCGACAGGTCGAGGATCAACTGGCTGAAGGTCAACTGGCCAAAGTTTAATGGTCGCGATTAGAGTACAGCAGTTGCTAGGCGGTGACCGCCGGACTCTGGCAAAAGCGATTACCTTGGTGGAGAGCCAACTCCCCGTTCATCAGCAACAAGCCCAGCGGTTACTCTCCCAACTATTGTTACACACTGGCAAATCATTGCGACTAGGAATTTCCGGCACTCCGGGTGTAGGCAAGTCGACCTTTATTGAAGCCTTCGGCCAGTACTTGCTTGATCAAGGCTTGCGTATCGCCGTATTGGCCGTTGACCCGAGTTCGCCTATTGCAGGTGGTAGTATCCTCGGCGATAAAACCCGTATGGAACAATTGTCTCGGGAGCCCAACGCCTATATCCGCCCTTCGCCCGCGGCCGGTGCTCTTGGTGGTGTGGCTCAAACCACGCGGGAATCGCTGTTGCTTTGTGAAGCCGCAGGTTTTGATGTGGTATTGGTAGAGACTGTTGGTGTGGGCCAGTCCGAGTACCAGGTAGCCAATATGGTGGATTTTTTTCTGTTGTTGATGCAACCTAATACTGGCGATGAATTGCAGGGTATAAAAAAGGGCATTCTTGAGTTGGCCGATGCAATTGTGGTCAATAAAGCGGATGGCAACTTAGCCAGTTTTGCGGAGCGGGATTGCGGCCAATACCAACAAGTATTGGGCTTGGTAACACGGACTGGCTTTTGGCAGCCAAAGGTGGTGACCTGCTCAGCCTTAGAAAATCGGGGCATCGATCGAATCTGGTCGATGGTTGTTGAGTACCGCGATCAGGCACGCACTCAAGGTGAATTTGACCGCAAGCGAGCGCAACAAAATACTAATTGGATGATGCATCTTTTTGAGCAGGAGCTGCTGACAAAAGCGATGGGGCGTCCGGGTTTTACTGAGCAACAACAGGATTTAAAAAACCAAGTCGCCACTGGACGTATAACCCCTCTAGTAGCGGCACGGGCGCTATTAGAACTCAAGTAAATAACTTGGGTTATACTCGATTGCCAGTTAGAAACTACTGGCTACAAATTGTCTACAACAGTCCTGCATAGTTATGCTTTGTGAGGCAATTATGCAACAAGCGACCTCTTTTAGCCTATATAAATCAATAAGTTACGTGGGTCAGCATAGCTTTGAACCACTTGGTCGGGGGTTCGAATCCCTCTCTCTCTGCCATTTCTTTTAGCGCATTATGACGCACTCCTAACAAAATCAACTACTTACAAACCTTCATTTTTAACCTTTGACCCTATTTGTCTGGTTTTTTCGCTTTGACTTCGACACTTTTTCGACAGTTAGGATTGTAGGCGATCTTGATGATTAGAAGAATTGTTTATCGATATATCTATCATAGTGCTACAATCAGCGGTGCTAATTTAACATGCAATATTATGTGTAACCATGAAGAGAGTAACAAGGAATAAAGAAAATCAAGAGGGGCCAATAATGGCGTTCTTAAATAGTGCAGCTTACAGCAACGCTGTTCTCTGTGCCAACGGCTGCTCTTCTATGGTTTGCCACAAATAAAAGCCTAGCAATATGGGGCTCTGACGGTGCATTTATCGACACTCAAGGTTTCTGGCTTGTCCTTGGTGCTTTTGCTTTCATTTCCGTATTTTTACCACGTTTGTTCCCTTCTCTAATGAGCAAGGCTTGGCATGGTATTATAAGGATTGATCAATGGTTTTAGCCTTAAGGGCAAGTAAACTAGGCAGGTGTACTGTAGCGATGCTCTTATCCAATATTTTAGTAAGTTGATTCATTTAGAGAGGAAATAATGAAAAAAATTGTATTTGTCATTTTCATTGCATTGTTTTTTAGTGGTTGTGGGGGCAATTCAGCTCTAATTAAACCGAGTGATCCTGTTGATTCAAATTTAGGCATAATTTTAGCCTCTGTT
>JBCBZU010000504.1:0-1556 GCA_039815165.1 Pseudomonadota bacterium | reverse complement strand
GAATCCCCAGGCGTGTTACTGCTTGTGGTGTTTCATCGGTGTCGATAAAGGTTTCTTTCTTTAATTCTGTTGTTGCAAAATAAATATTAATCAGTTGTTTAGCCTCAGGGGATGCCGTGAGTTCACCAAATTGAGTGGCCTCTATCTCAAGCGCTTTGTTCAGCGGCTTATGTAAACCCTGTTCTACCACGTCTAGTATCGCCAGTGGTGCGGGATATAAGCCTTGAGTTTTTTGCATAACCTGCTCGCGGGCTTTTTTAATGATAAGCTTCCTGATAAATGAAAGTTTCATCAGTTTGTCTTTAAACGAAGACGAGCGGCGTGGAGTGCCCTGTTCTATAAGCCGTAGAGCGGTTGATTCAGCGCTGTACTGTAGAATATTCGGCGATACCACCTCATCAATCATGCCCATGCGCATGGCGCGCTTACTATCCACTTTCTTGCCAGAAAGCAGCATATCCAATGCGGCCGTTAAACTAATCAGCCGGGGCAATTTGGTATTGCCCATTCCGCCAGGGAGTAAGCCCAGCATGACTTCTGGCAAACCGATTTTGGTATCTTTATTGTCTGTCGCAATACGGTAGTGGCAAGCGAGGGCCAGTTCGTAACCGGCACCAAGACAGACTCCGTCAATCGCGGCAATATGTGGTTTGCGACTGTTGGCAATACGGCCGAACAGGGTGTGTGCATTAACGGCAATAGTCTTACCGTCCATTGCCGTATTGGCTTGTTGCAGTATTTTAATATCGGCGCCGGCAATAAAGCCCTGTTGTTTTCCGCTAATAAAAATAACCGCCTTAATAGCATCGTTTTTTTCAATATCGGATGATAGCAGCTCAAAGTCGTCAATCACTTGTTGATTGAGGACATTCATGGTCTCGTTCGCTACATCTATGGAGATCGTCAGAATGCCTTGATCATTTAGCGTAGTCTTAAATGATTTCATTGTTTTACCTTTTTATGACTTTGATTGAATACTAGTCTGTCTCAATAATCATTGCTGCACCGATACCGCCAGCAGCGCAGGCGGTGGTAAGTGCTATACCACCGCCTCGGCGTTTAAGCTCGTGAAGTGTTTGCGTAATGATTCTGCCACCAGTGGCGGCAAAGGGGTGGCCATAGGCCAGTGAACCACCCAGTACGTTGAATGTATCCATATCTATTTCCCCTAGTGGCTGCTTGCGATTAAGGAATTTTTCAGCGTAGGCTTTCGAGGCAAAGGCTTGTACGTTTGCCAGGGTTTGTGCTGCAAAGGCCTCGTGCATATCGATTAGGGTGAGATCGGACAATTCCATTTTAGCGCGTTTCAAGACCTTGGCCGATGACTGTGTGGGGCCCATAAGCAGATCGCAATCGACCGTGTTCGTCGTAAAAGCATAGTGTTTAATATAACCCAGAGGCTTATAGCCTAATGCGGTTGCGGTTGACTCTTTCATCAGCAATAAAGCACAGGCACCATCGGTTAGCGGTGTGCTGTTAGCAGCGGTGACGCTACCATATTTGCGATCAAAAGCGGGGCGTAGTGATGATAGTTTTTCTACAGAGGAATCTGGGCG
>JBCBZU010000285.1:0-3701 GCA_039815165.1 Pseudomonadota bacterium | reverse complement strand
TTAGAGTCGCCAAAGTATATATCTATAGAGTCGCCAAAGTATATATCTATACATAGCAAATGCCCTTATCGGCTTTTGTTAAGGTACATTACGCCATTCCACGAGGAGTTCCCATGAAGGTTTCAGAAGCCCTTAAAGCCCGCAAGTCAGTGCGCGCATTCACCGAACAAACAGTAAGTGATCAACAAATCACCCAAATACTGGATGCTGCTCGCTGGGCTCCCTCAGGAGTCAATACGCAACCTTGGTCGGTAGCCGTTTTACGTGGCCAGGCAAAACAACAATTACAGCAAAAACTAGAGGCCGCCTTTCGTGCCGGTGAGCCTTCATCCCAAGAATACCAGTACTACCCAAAAGAATGGCAAGAGCCTTATCGCAGCCGCCGTAAAGAGTGTGGCTTGTTAATGTACTCTGTATTGGGCATTAAAAAAGAGGATAAAGAGCGCCGCCAGGACCAATGGGCTGCGAACTATCGTGCTTTTGATGCGCCGGTAATGCTGCTGTTTTTTATGGACGGGATTATGCAAGCAGGCTCCTATATGGATTATGGAATGTTTATTCAGTCAGTGATGCTGGCGGCAATGGAACAAGGTTTAGGCACTTGTCCGCAAGCCGCACTTGCTGAATACCCGGCAATTGTCAAAAGTGAATTGGGATATAGCGAATCCTCGGTTTTGCTTTGTGGCATGTCTTTAGGCTATGAAGATAAACAGGCACTTGTGAATAGCTATCGCACGCCGAGAGAAAAAGTGGAGAGTTTCACCCGGTTTTTTTCCTAAAAATCCAGCATCAAAAAAAGGGCATAAAATTTTTTAATGGTGCACTTGTAATACCGCAGTACTTCGGCAGTAAGCTTGTCGGCTTGTTAGTCACTATCTGTCGAAATGCCTTTAAAACGCTGTTTTCTTTCTGCTTTTTCTTTCTGCTTTCTGTTGCTGCTTTGCCCGCCTTTTTGCCTCGGCCTGGGCTAATTCAGCTTGAATCATTGTCGGCGTTTCAAAGCAGAGCCCTCCCAAATCCCCGGCGCGAATATTGTGCACCAGTATTTCACAAGCTTTATGCAGATTAATGCGGCCACCCCCTTGGCGAGCACCGCGTTTGGCGCCGATGGCTTCGATAGCGCCAAGGGCAGAAGAGGGTATTGTTTCCAGTTGGTAATATTTGTCTAATAATCCCGGGTAGGCATCCAGTAAATACTCAGCGGCATAAAACCCAATATCTTGATAATCGATAGCGGTATTTTTTATCGAGCCAATAATACCCAAGCGATAACCGCTATGGGGGTTTTCAAATTTGGGCCAAAGAAGGCCAGGGGTATCGTGCAAAATAATATTGCCAGCGTCGAGATAAACTTTTTGTTGCCGCTTGGTAACCGCAGGCTCGTTACCCACCTTGGCCATCACTTTACCCGCCAAGGCATTAATAAGTGTTGATTTACCCACATTGGGTATGCCCACAATCATGCCGTTGATGGCTTTGAAGCTATCGGCCTTTTGTGGGCAGAGTTTGTAGCAGAGTTCACTAATTTGTTGTAAGCGGTTTTTATCGTCTTTGTGATAAGACAAGGTCTTGATGTTCGCCTGGGTTTCCATATGTGTTTGCCAGGCCTGGCTATATTCAGGATCTGCGAGATCGGTTTTATTCAGGATCACAATGGTGGGTTTGCTCTCTCGCCATTGGGCAATCACTGGATTCTGGCTGCTAAACGGCACCCGAGCATCAACTAGCTCAATGAGCACATCAATGGCATTTAGTGTATTTAATATCGCTTTACGGGCCTTATGCATATGGCCCGGGTACCAGTTAATATTCACGTTAGACTCCTGAGTGATTGAGCATTATAAACTATACGAGCCCCATTGATTGTCGATAATTAAGACCAAGGTATAGTTTATTTTGCGGTTCAACGGGTGTTTAAAATCGATAATTATAATTAAATGTCGATAATTTGAGATGTTCTGCTAATCTCCTATGCCGTTGGCAGCATCTTCACTTCCGGAGGTGGGCATGTCGATCTATGAAGCTCTTTATCAACGCTCCCTGGATAATCTCAAAGCCTTTTGGGCTGAAGCCGCAGAGCAAATTCATCATTGGTATAAACGCTGGGACAAGGTAGTTGATGACAGTAACAAGCCCTTTTGTCGGTGGTTTTCGGTAGCTGAGCTAAACACCTGTTATAGCGACATAGAGGGACGGAGGCGCTCTGTTGTAAGAAAAATATAGTATCGTAATCTGTTACAAAGCTACTCCAGAAAAATCATTCCAGCAAAAAATACAATCAACTTGGCGCGTATTATAACGCCGTACTATCCTTTTAAAAACAAAAGGTTATCGTGTATCCCGAAGCTGCGTTTTTTGTCTTTGCCTGTGATATATTCGGCACTTCTCTCTTGAACAATACCGACATAATACAAAAGTATTTTTTATGGTTGATTGCAGCTTTGAACTCAATAACAAACCCATGAGCACCTTTAAAATGGGCGCACCATCCTATCCGGCGTTCTCCGGATTGGAAGGACACAGGAATAGCACCGTATCGCAATGTATTCCCAATGTTGGCCCGATTTCCAAGGAGATCTATTACATTTTGATCGTGAGTCCGGTGGCTTGCTTGGGCCGCTGAGAGATATATTTGAAGGTAAGGACGAATGGTTTGCGCTCTATGCGATTGACAAAAAGATCAATGATGAAACTGTTTTGCGAACAGGTAAAGCGCGGACAATTTCGTCTTCACCCGAAGGGCCGCAGGGGGATTAGTCAAGGCTGCATCACTCTTGATAACTGGACTGATTATCAGGTCGTACACTCATTGTTGAAGGGAACAAAAACCTAAATAATCCCTGAAACAGGCTTTGAGTACTACGGCAAAGTGCGCGTATGGTAAAGCATAAATATTTAATTCTCTGGATAATCAGTGCAACGCTGGTTATGGCCTATATTTCTGGGAATTATTATCGAGAGTTGGGACTTTATTATCCTTAATGGTATAGCGATTTTTTAATGAATACCTTTAAACCAAGCAACGCAGAAGACGCTTACAGCCTTTATACATATTCAAACTTCATTTTCTCCTTTATCACGGCCTGCATTTTTGCCGCATTTTTTTTTACCATACGAAAGAAAATCACTAAAAACAACGTAGAATCAAAAAGCTGATATTGGAATGAACAACACTTGTAAAGAGCTTATTTCCCGTATAGCTCAACTACTTATGCAACCTTTAAAACCCAGCCCCGAACTATTGTACAAATTAGGAAGCTTTTTTGTGCTATGTGGAGTTTTAATCGCTATAGACCACCGGTAGCCTACGATAGTGCTTGGCGGGTGTGTAGTTTAAATCTTCCTCATCGACACCCATAAAGCGCCTGTACAAATACACAAGTGTATTCAAAGCGGTACGTTGCGTGTTGACAGAACAGTAGCGCGTATTGGATAAATCCGCTAGAAAGTCCTCAATCTGTTTTGGTGCCATCGCTTTGGGGGGTGCTTATTGTGAAAATATATAAACCGCTTGACCCAATAAATGTAGGTTTGCTCTGCTCGATGCGATAAGTCAGACCATTTTTTCGCATATGTAGCCGAAGCTGATCAAGCAAGCGTGGCTAACTTGGAGGAATAGTGACACGAATATCATCCTAAAAACCGCAGTTGAACACAGAATTTGGGCTGAGAGATAAGGCCGCAAGACAAGGCGTCGCTCG
>JBCBZU010000481.1:0-1893 GCA_039815165.1 Pseudomonadota bacterium | reverse complement strand
CGAGCGACGCCTTGTCTTGCGGCCTTATCTCTCAGCCCAAATTCTGTGTTCAACTGCGGTTTTTAGGTTAATAAGAGCAATTTACTCTATGTGCCGCAAAAAGTACGGTAGTTTTTATTAAACACCGCCGTAGCTGGCTCAGCGAGTTGAGCATACTGGGTGCGCTCACTATAAGGTTGCGCCAAGGCTTGGTGCAGGGTGTTAAACCGGGTTAAATCACCTGCGGTGGCCGCCTCTAAAGCCTCTTCTACGCGGTAATTGCGTGGAATAAGCCACGGGTTAAGTGTTTGCATAGTGCTTAGGCGTTCACGATGTGACTCTTTATGGGTATTTTGTTGTTCGCATGCGCTTTGCCACTGGTTGATCCACTGCTGAATGCCCGCTTTATCTGCAAACAAATCCAACAGACGAGCGCTATCCATGTCGGATAAATAACGCCATGCCAGTGTGAAATCAATTGATTGCTTTTCCAATAATAATAACCAGCTGTCAATTAGCTGTTGATTGCGCTCTTGGTCAATAAGCTTAAGTCCCAGCTTTGCCGAAAAAAGGCTGAGGCGATGTTGTTCATAACGGCAGCGAAACTGCTCAAGTCGCTCAGTGGCCACTGTTTTTGCCTCTTCAATGTCATCAGCAAGAAGGGCCAACAGTGATTCTGCAAATCGAGCTAAATTCCATTGGGCAATAGGCGCCTGGTTTTTATAGGCATAGCGACCATATTCATCGACAGAGCTAAAAAACGTATCTGGCTTGTAATTTTCCATAAACGCACAGGGGCCATAGTCAATGGTTTCTCCGGCAATACTCATATTATCAGTATTCATAACCCCATGAATAAACCCTAAACTTACCCATTGCGCAACCAGTTTTGCCTGGCGTTCAATCACCTTATCCAAAAAAGCACGGTAGGGGTTTTCGTTATTGAGTAACTCTGGGTCGTGCCGTTTAATGGCATAGTCGGCTAATTGTTTTACTTTTTCATTTTCTTCTCGCGAGGCAAAAAATTGAAAAGTGCCCACGCGAAGATGACTACTGGCAACTCGGGTGAGTACTGCACCGGGCAGGGGTTGTTCTCGGTAAATGATTTCGCCTGTGGCAATAGCTGCCAGTGCGCGAGTCGTCGGCACACCCAAGTTATGCATAGCTTCACTAATAAGAACCTCACGCAACACATGGGATACAGCGGCCTTGCCATCACCTCCACGAGAGAAAGGGGTGCGCCCTGATCCCTTTAGCACAATGTCCATGCGTTGCTTATCACCATTGATGACCTCCCCAAGCAGTAGGGCTCTACCATCGCCTAATTGAGGATTAAAGTACCCGAATTGATGGCCTGCGTACACTTGTGCAAGGGGCGATGCGTTGTCGGGTAATTGCGTACCTGAGAACACCTGAGCCAGATCAGTATCATTTGACTCAACGCTTATGCAAAGTGATTTGGCCAGGTCATCGTTGAAGAATAAAAGCGCCGGATTTGGACTGGAATCAGGCTGGTAGGGAACATAGAAGCCTTCCATATCCTGGGCGAAGGAGTTATTAAACGGGATCTTGGGCATTAATGGTTTGGTATGTGCTGAATGAGTGGCTATTATATCCTGTCAGGCAGCGGCGTGCAGGGGATCATTGTCCAGGCGCGTTTTGGCTTGGATCTCATTGCTATGGCTTGCAGAGAATAGTCTGCGGCTTAGAGGAAAAACCCAGTAAAAACAGGTTTTTACTGGGAACGGTTGATTCTGAACTTGCTAATTCAAAGTCACGGTCTCTGGACGGGTGGTGACTAAATAACACATTTATTATGATTGTTTTAGTCAAATCAAAGACTCTGACCCCATTGATTTTCATTTATTATGATTGTTTTAGTCAAATCAAAGACTCTGACCCCATTGATTTTTG
>JBCBZU010000398.1:0-2739 GCA_039815165.1 Pseudomonadota bacterium | reverse complement strand
GTCGATCAGGCGCACGCCCACAAAGCCATGGTGGTTATGGCCTCTGATTTACTGGCATTGACCTTACTAAAATCCCCAGGCGAACTGGGTGCCGATGTGGTTGTGGGTAACTCGCAGCGCTTCGGTGTACCCATGGGCTTTGGCGGCCCCCATGCAGGATTTTTTGCCACCACTGAAAAATACAAGCGCTCCATTCCCGGTCGATTGGTGGGTCAGTCCATCGATGCCGAAGGCAAGCCCGCCTATCGTTTGGCACTGCAAACCCGAGAACAACATATACGCCGCGAAAAAGCCACCTCTAATATTTGTACGGCCCAGGCACTGCTGGCCATGATGGCGACATTTTACGCCTGCTATCACGGGCCGGAAGGATTAAAAAATATCGCCAAGCGCGTGCACCGCTTAACCTCAGCCCTCGCCAGCCAGTTAAAGCAAAAAGGCGTGCAAGTGTTGAATAAACAATTCTTTGATACCTTGCATCTCGCGGTAGAAAACCCTGCCGCCTTAGTCGACAAAGCCAATGCTGACGGTTACAACATCAACCAGCGGGGTCTGCACTTATCCATTTCTTTTGACGAGACAAGCAGCGAACAAGATGTGATGACGATTTTGTCCTGGTTTGATATTGATGTTGACGGCTTAAGCACAGATAAACTGCATCTTGCAACAGAGCACCTGCGCGACGATGCCTTTTTAACCCAAGAGGTTTTCCATCAATACCAGTCAGAAACCGATATGATGCGCTATCTGCGCCGTTTATCCGACAAAGATATTGCCCTTGATCGCTCCATGATCCCCTTGGGCTCATGCACAATGAAACTCAATGCCGCCAGTGAAATGACCCCAGTGACCTGGCCCGAATTTGCCAATATTCACCCCTTTGCACCCGCTGAGCAAACCAGCGGTTATCAAACAATGATTCAGCAATTGGAACATATGCTGTGCGCGGCCACCGGTTACGACGGTATGTCTCTACAGCCCAATGCCGGCTCTCAAGGTGAATACGCGGGGCTGCTGGCAATCAAAGCTTATCACGAGTCTCGCGGTGACCACGAGCGTGACATCTGCTTAATTCCCAATTCTGCCCACGGTACTAATCCTGCCAGCGCACAAATGGCCAATATGCGGGTGGTAGTGGTCAACTGTGATGAAAAAGGCAATGTTGATCTCGACGATTTAAAACAAAAAATTGCCGATAACCCCAATCGTATTGCCGCCATTATGATCACCTACCCTTCAACACACGGCGTATTCGAAGAAGAAGTAGTCGATGTATGCCAGCTAATTCATGAAGCCGGTGGTCAGGTCTATATCGATGGTGCAAACCTAAATGCGCTAGTGGGCGTAGCCCAACCAGGAAAATTTGGCGGTGACGTATCTCACTTGAACTTGCACAAAACCTTTTGCATCCCCCACGGTGGAGGGGGTCCTGGCGTGGGTCCGATTGGTGTTGGCAAACACTTGATTCCCTTCTTGCCGAGGGACGGTATCAACCAGGGCCGTCAAGGTTCGCAAGTGAGTGCAGCGCCTTTTGGCAGTGCGGCAATATTGCCAATTTCGTGGATGTATATGCGCATGATGGGTGCAGATGGCCTGCGCCGTGCGACCCAGGTGGCGATCCTAAGCGCCAACTACATTGCCAAGCGCTTAAAGCAGCACTATCCCATTCTGTACACAGGCAACCACGGCCTCATTGCCCATGAATGCATTATCGATACCCGCCCGCTAAAAGACAAAGGCATCAGCGTTGACGATATTGCCAAGCGCTTAATTGACTTTGGTTTCCACGCGCCGACTATGAGCTTTCCCGTGGCCGGTACTCTTATGATTGAGCCCACTGAAAGTGAAAGCCTGGAAGAACTCGAGCGGTTCTGTCGCGCCATGCTGATTATTCATCATGAATGCATGCAAGTGGCCAATGGCGATTTGCCCCTTGATAACAATCCCCTGGCAAACGCCCCCCATACCGCTGACTTTTTGCTAAAAAGCGATAGCGAATTAAGCTATCCCCGCGAGCAGGCGATATTCCCCGACAAACAGGCCGATAAAAGCCATAAATACTGGCCCCCTGTCGGCCGCATCGACAATGTCTATGGGGATAAGAACCTGATTTGCTCTTGCCCCAGTCTGGAAAGCTATCAAGAAGAACTCAAGCAAGGAAACAGTTAAAAAGTCCTTCAATAACTGCCATTCCCGCGCAAGCGGGAATGCTTGAACAAAATAGCCTAATCAGAACTTCAAAATCCACACCCTGTTTCTGTTCAGATGACAACAATTATGGATCTTATGCACTTTTTCATAATCGTTGTTATCTTCGGTCCACTTGCCTATGGTCTTTGGCACCACTTCGATTTGCGCCGTATTGCCTATCGACACGCGCAACGTTACTGCCTCCAGGCGGGCGTTCAATTTTTGGATCAAACCATCGTTCTCGAAAAGTTCTCCATCGCTCGTTCCACCCATTCTCTATTAACATTCAAACGATGCTTCGTATTTGAATTCGCCGCTGTCGGCGACCGCCGTTATCGAGGACGAATTACCGTACTCGATGGTCATATAGATTCCATAGAACTTGAGCCATTCAAGACGCTGCAACAAGATTAGCTAAATTTCAATGGGGTCAGAGTCTTTGAAATTGCTATTTTGACAAAATCAAAGACTCTGACCCCAATACCGCTACCTCAGCTTTAAACATCCGTCGCATTTACAGCCCCAAACACGCGTCAGCACGTGGAATCG
>JBCBZU010000388.1:0-2796 GCA_039815165.1 Pseudomonadota bacterium | reverse complement strand
CTCAGTTGCATAATTCTAAAGTATTGATATTATTAAGGTTATTGGCGTCTACTGGGGGCAATAAGCGTAATGACCAAATCGGAACTGATTGAGCGTATAGCTGAGCAGCAAGAACAGTTATCTGTTAAAGATATTGAGCTCGCTGTAAAAATGATGCTGGAACATATGTCGCAAATACTATCGACAGGCGAGCGCATAGAAATTCGTGGTTTTGGCAGCTTCTCCTTGCACTATCGGGAGCCGCGAACCGGACGAAATCCAAAGACAGGAGAGTCAGTACACCTTTCCGGTAAATATGTACCCCATTTTAAGCCCGGTAAAGAGCTGCGTGATCGCGTCAATGAAAGCTTAGAACAGTACCCATAAACAACAACTATTTCTTGCTTGCTTCAATATTCTCTTTTTAGCCTTTTGACTTAAATGGTCAGATAAACTCACCTCTGGCCGTAGTCATAATTTTTGATGTAACTTAATAGTGGAATAGGGCGTCTATTCCTGGGGGCTTGTTATGATTAAATGGATCAAACGAATACTTCTATTCTCCTTTATGGTCGTGGCCATATTAGCCGGGGCTCTATTCACCGCGGATAACGATCAGTCGGTTTCCTTATTGCTATTTGGACTTCAGTTACCTGAACTACAGTTGGGGCTATGGATAGTTATTGTCCTACTAATTGGCAGTTTTGTCGGGCTACTGCTGAGTTTTTTGCCTTTATTATGGGGCCGTCAGACCATGGCGATCAAAGAACGCAAAATTCGACAGCTTGAAAAAGAGTTGAATCAACTTCGAGCCACTGCCCTCAAAGGCTAAAGAGAATACTGAACGTGGTCGACTGGGGCTTATATCTTGCAATAGTTGCTGCACTTGCCATTGGCTTTTGGCAAGGCATACGCTATGCCAAAAAGCGTCATAAAAGAGCTTCCCATTCACTCGATCAACAGTACTTTCAAGGTCTAAACTTTTTACTTAATGAAGAACCAGATGCAGCGGTGGACTCTTTTATACGTGCACTTGAGGTCAATAGTGAAACCCTGGAAACTCATCTAGCCCTAGGAAAATTATTGCGTAAGCGGGGTGAAGTCGATAGAGCAATTCGAATCCATCGCAACTTGCTTGCAAGACCAGGATTAAATGCAGAGCAATCCCAACAAGCACAATATGAACTGGCCACTGATTTTGCCAAAGCAGGTCTATTAGACCGGGCAGAGGGCCTGCTTAAAGAATTGGTTGCTGATGAGGGGCCCTTTCAAATTCAAGGACTACAAAGGCTGTTAGAGGTATACCGAGACGAGCATGAATGGGAACAAGGACTAGGGGTATTACAAAGCCTATCGGGTTCACGATTCAGTAAAAGTTATGAACAATGGGCACCCATAAGAGCCCATTTTTGCTGTGAGCTGGCAGAACTTGCCATGCTCGATGCAAAATACGAGCTTGCCAGGCAGTGGCTTAAGCAGGCCTTGAGCTTTGATAAAAAAAGCCCCAGAGCGAATTTACTATTGGGCAAGTTGGAAATTAGCGCTGGCAATGCAGCGAGAGGAATCCAACAATTACAAAAAGTCGTTGAACAGGCGCCCTATTATCTTTCGGAGACTCTGCCATGGTTAAACCAAGGGTATACCCAGACTAACTCTCTGGATAAATACCAGCGCTATTTAGTCGGCCTATATCAAGTAAAGAAGACCCCGGTACTGGCGTCTGCACTTGCGGATTTAATGGCGTCACGAGATGGCTATTTGGCTGCCGCTGAATTTATTGCTGCCGATGTTAAACAAAACCCCTCTGGCATGGGCTTACATAAATTATTGGATTATTACCTATCCTTTGCCGATGGCAAAACAAAAGAGCACCTGCTCGCTTTACAGACCGTTATGCAGCGTATTATCAGTCAAAAAACCAGCTATCAATGTCGTCATTGTGGTTTCAAAGGCCAAGAACTTCATTGGTTGTGTCCAAGCTGTAAGCGGTGGGGTCAGATAAAGCCGGTGAGAGATCTGAGCGAACACTAAAGAGTTGCCCTGCTTAACCCGAATTGCGCAGTGTAGGAAATTTCCTACACATATTTCCGAAATATCCTCTATTTTTACTACCCTAAATTATCAATAATAATTACCACAAGGACGTACTACAGGAAGTCACTACGGCGAGTCTGCTAGCTCCGGCGTAGATAGCCTGGGAAGGCTAAAGGACGCGACTAAACTGGGCAATAATGACAGGGCGGTCGACAAGGTAACAGGAGGTTACCCAGGATAACCCGATAGGCATTTGTTTATCGGGTTTTTTTGTAGTGCGCCAGGTGTGTCGAGTAGCGCGGTTACTGGCGTTGCTCCAGTACATGGGCCACTTGATTAAAAAATAGATGCGTCCCGAATGGCACTTACTTAAGAGGTAATCCCAGTTAAATCGGGGGTTGCAGCAGATCTTGAATAGCGTGTTATAGCCAGATTTTTAAAAGATAAGCTCGTCTTGTATATTAACTCCCTATAAATTTAGGCGAAAAGCCATAATAACAACCTCGTAAATTTCTTACTTATCAATAAGTTATTGCTTAAGTAAGTGCCATTCGATGCGTCCCCTTTTTCGCGCAAATAAATGTGAGGTTGCCACAGTTTTTCGGACAGTTTAATTAAAGGGCATTTGCCCGCTCATATTCCACTGGGCTCACATAGCCCAAATAAAAAGGCACTCGATAATTTTTAACGAGTGCCTCGCCTGTTATTTCCCAAATTCCCACCGTAAAAACCGGCCTTTTTCAGCCAAATTATCACCGTAGCAAAATCCCAAGCCCCGACGGT
>JBCBZU010000309.1:0-3449 GCA_039815165.1 Pseudomonadota bacterium | reverse complement strand
GTTTTATTTTAATGGGTATGTCAGGTACCGTTCTGCTGTGGCTTTATAGCGCAGTGCTCGCAATAATGTTTGCAATAGGGCTGTGCTTTGGCTCTTTGTCTTTAAACCCGATTATCTATTTTACTTCACGCTTTTTAATACTGCTGGGACGAGGTATACCAACCTCACTCTACGTGGTTGCTGCCGGCATTATTTGTGTGCGCCTTATGCCATCGCTTCAACTGCCGGAGATATTCCCGGGCACACTGCCTGCATTTCAAATCGTTGGCTTGACCATTGTGGTGGTTTTGGCCTTTGGCAGTGCCGGGCATCTGGCTGAAATTTTATTGGCGGGGCGAAGATCAATTGGGCGGGAACGGCTTGCACAAATGCAGATTATGGGTCTGGACTGGAAAACCAGAGTATCGCTAACCTTTCGGGAAAGTGCGCCTCAGGTATTGCCGGCGATAAGTGCGCGACTTGTCCACCATCTTCACAACACGGCGTTTGCAGCGCTATTTCCTGTTGTTGAGCTATTTGGTGTTGTTCAGAGTGGCATTAACAGAAGTTTTGCGGTTGCGCTGTGGGTAGGCGTGGGTGCCGGTCTGTATATTTTGCTTAGCAGTGCAATCACTGCCGCAGGTTCTGCGCTTGAGCAACGGTTTGCACCAAAATATTCTGATTTGAATAAACGAGTTCTATTGTAGTGTTGGAGTTACTGCTTTTTGGTTTGCCATCCAGCACTTTAGGTGGTCTCGCGCTGACGGTGGTTTTGTTCTTGGTCTCTGCGGTGATGGCGCTGGTGTTGGGATATGTGTATGCCGTGGTTATCATTCAGTACACGCAATTAAAAACGGTGTTGCTGACCGCGGCGGCAATGATTCGGGGCATACCCTTGCTGTTGCTGGTATTTATGAGTTCTTACCTGCCCAATGTCTCCACATTGTGGTCGGGGATTCTCGGCTTAACGCTGTATTCATTTTCTCATGTGGGTGAGATTCAGCGGGGGTATCTTACAAAATATCCTCACTATTTGACCAGCCAAACTCGCGCAATGGGAATTGGATGGTTGCGGGACTGGGGGCACTTGCGCCCGCTATGGATTTGGAATCGATCGTTTCAGGCCTTGCTGACGCACTGGATTTCTTTGCTCAAGGATACCGGTGCTTTGGTTGTGCTGGGCATTGGAGAATTAACGACAGTGGCAAAAGTACTGTCTGAAAGTTCTCACGATACGGGTCGATGGTTGTCTGTGCTTATGTTGACGGCACTGCTTTATCTGGTGGCAACTTTAGGTCTGATAGGCATACTGAATGTATTCTCCAGAGGCGCTTCAAGACCTGTTTTAAACTAGCTTGTTCATTATTAACTTTATAAATAAATAAGGAGTACTCTTTGAAACGTCTAAATATAATAATTAACGCGGTTACTTTTTTGGCAATACTATTTTTGTCAACATTTTCAGCTTCCACTCTGGCGGCTGAATCAGGAAAAATGGCCTGCCCATCAGCAATAACCAAAAAGGGGAACTTGGTCGCGGGTATTCGTCAAGACAATCCCCCCCATAGCTTTATCAATGCCAAGGGAGAATGGGTTGGCTTTGATGTGGATATTGCTCAGGGTCTGGCAGATTATTGCGGGGTCAAGCTTAAGCGTGTGCCGGTTGACGAGTTAACCCGCATTAGCTTTTTACAAAATGGCAAGATTGATATTGCCGCCGCCAGTATGAGTCACACCTACAAGCGTGACCAGCAGGTTGATTTTAGTCAGACTTATTTTTGGTCGTCGCAGACCTTTATGGTGCGCAAGGGCGATGTCGGCAAACTGGCTGACTTGGTTGGCAAAAAGGTGGGCATGAATCGCGGCAGCCACGCCATTGGTAATTGGGAGGCCTGGCATAAAAAAAATAAAAAACCATTTGATGGCAGTTTAATTACTGAATTTAGTAATAAGCAAGCGGCCGTTGCCGCCCTTAAAAGTGGCAGCATTGCAGGTTACGCAGAGGACTATGAAGTACTGGCTTCTTTCGCACGCGGCAATGATGAATTAGCTATCTTGTCAGGTGCGATAGGCATGAAGCAAGATGGTATTGGCGTAAAAGAAAATAATTCCAAGCTCCGCGATTCAGTTAACTATGGGCTTCAGTATCTTGAAAAAACCGGCTCTTGGCAAACCATGTACGATCGCTGGTTTGGGCCAGATACCCCAACCCCGGTACCGGTCACTCATCGAATCGAGGTATGGCCTGGTGGTTAATCCAAAACGTACGATTGTCGCGAACGATGCTTCCGTCGTCAGTGACCGAAAAGTCATTCTCGAAAATGTGACTCTTGAGTGTTGCCCCGGTGAGTGGACGCTGTTAACTGGCCCCAGCGGTGCGGGAAAGTCAACGCTTTTAAATATGCTCAACGGTTTGTGCTCTCCCAGTTCCGGTTCCGTTACAACCCTTGGAACCCGACGCCCGGGTGCCACTCGTTTGCAAAATATAAAAGTGTGGGGCCAATGTGGGACTGTATTGCAGGACGTTGCATTATTTGACTGTCTGAATGTGTTAGATAATGTCACTCTGCCTTTAAAGCAGCACTCGCTTTCTAAAATGGATAGGGAAAAGAAAGCAAGCTATTGGCTGGAGCGCTTGGGAATGAATGGTTTGGAGCATGAATACCCGTGCAGATTATCGGGTGGCCAACGCCAGCGAGTCGCTCTGGCCCGCGCCTTTGTGGTCGAACCAAAAGTATTATTTTTATATGATCCCTATTCCGCTCTCGATGATGACAATGCCGCTAAGGTAGTTGATATTTTGGCTGAATTCGCCAGTGCCGGCACCAGCATTATGATGTCTACTCACCAACCAGCCCTGATTCAAGGGCGTTGTGACACCATGTTGGAAGTCAACGATGGCTGCGTGTGTGAAATTGCATAGCGGACACATAGCGGACAATAGAGCTGAAAATAGAGCGGAGAATAAAACCGTGATAAAACAACCAATTTTTTGCCAAGAGGTATAACCAATGGATATGAATGGACAAGACCAGCGCCGGTTTGAAGTAACCACCAGACATGTGGACAACTATCGCTACCAATCACAGGCCCATGAAAACGGTGTTAACCATGGTGAGCCCTTTAATTCAGATGAGCCTTTGCCGGTAGGTGAATCCTCTGCGCCAGCCACTCCTGCACTTTTGGGTTCTGCCCTTGGCCATTGTTTATCGGCTGCGCTGCTTGAGGCGCTGCGTAAAGCGCGGCTCAATGTCACCGAAAGCGTTACCGAAACTGTCGTAAAGGTCTCACCCAATGAAGACGGCAACCCACGTATCGACGAAGTTGATATTGTGATTAAACCGACTCTGGAAGAACTGCATCCCAGAAAAGATCAGTGCGCGGCAGTGTTTGAAAACTACTGTACCGTTACCTCATCGGTAAAGCGTGGTATTAATGTCAATGTCTCAGTGGAGTGGGTCGATGGTAGT